>CAYXWJ010000074.1:0-1601 GCA_964468775.1 Candidatus Woesearchaeota archaeon | reverse complement strand
GCCAGCATCGGCGTGCGATTCTCGTGAAAGGGCCTGCCCTCGTGAAGACGGGGGGGCGCAGCTGGTTGGGAAGTTATCCAGAAAACGCGAGAATCACTTGTTATGTTTTGAGGATTAATCAGCAATGAGTGCGGAAATCTCATCAATAGCTGAGTTTCTTAAAGAAGTAGAACAGCACAAAATAGGCATGTTCTTTAGGGGGCACTCAGAGAGTAGTTGGCAATTGCTTCCGTCATTGGCACGTCTTGATTTTGATAAACTAGATGCAGTGTACGGTGAGTGGAAGGATGTCGAAATCTCAATAATCGGAGAATTTCAGCGCCTTGCCACACCATACATCACCAGAGAGCCAGAGAACAATCTTGAATGGATTATTCACGCACAACACTATGGAGTTCCAACGAGAATATTAGACTGGACAACCAATCCTCTTAAAGCACTATTTTTCTCTGTTTCTGATCCAAATAAAGATGATTTCGATGGCACGGTATATATGATGACGCCTGGGGAGACATCAATATCTTCAAGATTCGTAAATGAGCGAGAGAATACTTTTGTTTCATTTTTTCCGTTACACGTTAATGATCGTATTATTGCGCAGGAAAGTTGTTTTACGTTATTTCCTCTGCCCGACGGTAGAAGTAAATTTGTCGAAATAAAGGAGCCGACGAGTCCATTAAAAGAGGTTCTATCGCTGAAAAAAATCATAATATCAAGAAATTCAAAAAAGACAATTCGCAAAAAGCTAATCCAGTATGGAGTTTCATATAGAATGATATTTCCAGGTTTGGAGGGAATAGCAAAAAGCCTGCGAGAACAATATGGAGCGGAGTATGTCTAATTTGAGTTTTTCTATTGGCCTATAAATGCCATTTGAACATAACGTCAAAATTCACCCGACCTCCTTCGTCGGCGGGTGATTTCGGCGTTAAGTTTCTTAGGATAGAGCATGGATGAACATGTAAGAGCATCTTGGGAGCGCGCACTTCATCCTGAGACCCTCAAATGAAACATTATTACAGCCTCGATATTTTCGATGGCCTTTGAAATGCTCAAAAATAGCATTATCGAGAAGATAGAAGGGTTCTTTACAAATGGATTTGACGGAAACGGTTTGCTTATCAGCCCAGAATATAAGGAAAAGATTCTTTCTCTCAACAAAAGCCCCCTTTATGCGTCATTGAAATGGCTGCAAGATATGAATGCCATTGACGGCAATGATTTGAAAACATTTGAGCATATAAAAAGGTGTCGCAACACTCTCGTGCATGAAATGCTTACGTTTGCTTCTTCAGGCGTTGATTTTGACGTCGGAGATGCATTTAACGAAATGGTTGGTCTTATAAGAAAAATCGAGATCTGGTGGTTCGAGAACCTGAAGATGGCGATAGATCCAGAAGCTTACCCTGAGGACCTTGATCTAAATGAAGTTGTTCCAGGTCCAGTATGGAGTCTTCAAATGCTCATAGATGTAGCACTTGGGCCAGAGGAAGAGGCTAAAAAATATTATGATTATTTTGTGGCAAACGCAGATAAGGGATGTGGAAAAAATTGAGCCTCTCTTACGTTTGGTGTGGGTAGGGAGTAAACTTCTCCCGTCC
>CAYXWJ010000073.1:0-1627 GCA_964468775.1 Candidatus Woesearchaeota archaeon | reverse complement strand
CTGACTTAATCAACCCCAAAGATTTTGAAGAACAGCCACAAGAGATAACGGCTGATAAATTAAATAAATCAGATTTAAACCAAACAAAGGAGTATCAGAATATGTCGAACTATAAAATTGATGCTTTAGAAGCATTGAATGACGACTTAACAAAATTTGCTAACGCTTATTTTCAAGCAAATGCAGATGGTAAGATTGATCTAACAGATTTACCTTTACTATTCACCCCTGCAATGAGCCTGATAGGCGATATAACAGGTGGGAAGTTCAAAAGTTTTGGTGCTGAATTAGGAGATGTTGATGCAGTAGAAGTTGAAACATTGAAGTCAGATGCTAACGCAAAGATTGATATGCTTGATCTAACAGTCACCGAGAAGGCTGAACTTAAAGCCGGATATGCAGTTGGCATAGATTTAGCTCATTTCTACTATTGTTTCAAGCAGAACAAAGCAGCACAAACACCAGCAGCATAATGCCTGACAAACAATCTTTCTGGCAAAAGGCTTGGGCTTGGCTTGATGGTAATAAAACCATCATCGGGGGAGGAATGTTGGTAATAGCTGAGGTTATACCTTCCAATACAGTATTACACGCAGTTCTTGAAATTGTCGGTGGCATTCTTACCGGTGGGGGCATACTCCATAAATACGCAAAGGGTGAAATTCCAATGTTAAAGAGGAAGAAATGAATTACAAATTAGGTAAACTTCCCTATAAATATGACTATAGAACTTTAAAGTTAAAAAGATACATCCAAACACTTCCTGCCCCTAAGCCATTTATAGACCATCATACAAAATTACCGAGCAATCTTGGAATGATGTTAAACGATCAGCTTGGCTGTTGTGGTATAGCAGGAATGGCTCATTTAGACCAGAGTTGGACTGCCAATGCGAATAAAAAAATTCTTACAGTTCCAGATGATATAATTAAAGAAACCTATTTCAAACTTTCTCCCGATCATCAAGACAGTGGGACTATTTTGCTTGATAACTTGAAATACTGGAAAAATGTTGGGTTTGGTGGCGATAAAATTGAAGGATTTATGGAACTTGGTGCGGCAGATGTAAACCAAGCAATGTTATCAAACGAATATTTTGGTGGATGTTATTTGGGGCTTGCATTGCCAGACAACTATGACCCTTCCTTATGGGAAAAACATCATCCTAAAGCTTCAATTTCAACCGATATTTATGGCCGTCCGGATAAAGGACATTGCATAATAATTATTGACCACGATCTTAAATATAAAATGTTTATCACAATAAGTTGGGGGCAAGAATATCCGATGTCATTTGAATATTTCCAGAAATATAATGATGAGAATTGGGCTGTGCTTAATGATCTATCAATTATTCAAGCGACAGGTAAAACACCGGAAGGATTTAATATGCCACAGCTTCATCACGATTTACAGTTATTCAGGAACGCTGCATAATGACTTGGTTAAAAAATCACATAAAGGCTTTAGTAGCTACTCTCATAGGTCTAGGAATCTTAGTTTATCTTTATTCTCAATTTGGTAGATAATGAATATCTCAGAACACATTTCCTATGAAGAAGCGACTTACTCTCAGACAGCAATAAGATTAGGAATTAGAAATGAACCCACCAAAGCTATCTTAGAG
>CAYXWJ010000072.1:0-1639 GCA_964468775.1 Candidatus Woesearchaeota archaeon | reverse complement strand
TTTACTTTCAGGGCAAAGCCACGCCCCTTCACAACACTTAGAAGAAAAATTGGAGGAAATGTTTCCAAAAACCCCAACCCTTAAATAATCCCGTTGATTTTTGTTTTCATGAAAACTAAAATCCTCTTCAAGGAATTCTGCACGCACGACGTCATGCATTTTGTTCTTGAGAAGCCGGCCGGCTTTACATTCGTGCCGGGCCACGCGACAACCCTTTCTTTCACGTCTGGAAAACTCAAGGGCCAGAAGCACGAATTCACATTCACAAGCCTTCCTTCCGACCTTGTTCTTGAATTCACGATAAAAATTTACCCGGAGCACAAAGATTTCACCCTCGCGCTCTCTGAAGCGAAAGTGGGAACAGAGCTTGACGTTGAGGAGCCTTTCGGAACGATTGAATACAAACACAAAGGCACGTTCATCGCAGGCGGAGCGGGAATAACTCCCTTCATTGCAATCCTCAGAGACCTAAGAAGCAAGGGAAAGCTCGCGGGCAACAGGCTCATTTTCTCAAACAAGACGCAGGCGGACGTAATCCTGGAAAAAGAATTCCGGAGCATGTTTGAATCTTCCCCCTCAGATTTGATCTTTACGCTGACGCGGGAGCAAAAGCCAGGCTACGAAAGCGGAAGGATTGACATGGACTTCCTGAAGAAGCACATAAAAGATTTCAAAGGCCGGCAATTCTACATCTGCGGCCCGCCAATGTTCCTCTTCCAGATAAGAAAGGACCTGAAAAAGCTCGGCGCGAAAATAGACGAGATTGTTTTTGAAAGATGATTTACTCACAATTAAAAACTCTTTTTTCTTTTACAAATCATGACACACGGACTTGGAAGGCTCAAGAAAGCAGCAAAGCGGAAGAATCCAGGGACACACATGCATGTTGTTCCCGTGACGGCCCAGATAGACGCAATCATTCGCGAGGCAGACATAATCCTTGAAGTTCTCGACGCAAGATTCATTGACAAAACGCGAAACAGGGCGATTGAATCAAGAGTCAAAGGACGCGGAAAAATTATTATTTATGTCTTTAACAAGTCGGACCTCGTTGATGAGAACGCAATAAAGCGCACGGTGGAGCTTGAGCATTTGCGGCCTTACGTTTTTTTCTCGTCGAAAGAGCGGCGCGGCTCTCTCGTGCTTCGGCGCCTGATAAAAATAAACGCCGAGAAACTGAAAAAGCAGAGAAACGTCAGCGTCGGAATCCTGGGATATCCAAATTCAGGCAAAAGCTCTCTGATAAATTATCTAACGGGCAAGGCATCCACGCGGGTTTCATCCGAGGCAGGACACACAAAAGGCAGGCAAAAACTGAAGCTCTCAAGGGGAATCTATCTTATCGACACGCCCGGGATAATTCCACCGCACGAAAAAATGCTCGCAACACAGGAATACATTCTGAAGCTCCCGAAAATCGGCGCGACAACATGGGACAAATCAAAAAATCCGGAACTTGTTGTGGCCGGCCTAATAAAAGAATATCCTGGTGTTCTTGAGAACCATTACAAAATTCCCGCAGCCGGCGACCCTGACACATTTATAGAACAACTCGGACGAAAACTGCAATACCTTAAAAAAGGACACACTATAGACGAAGACCGTACGGCAAAAAAAATCCTCCGCGACTGGCAGGAAG
>CAYXWJ010000071.1:0-1663 GCA_964468775.1 Candidatus Woesearchaeota archaeon | reverse complement strand
TGATTCAAATCAAGATTCACAGAAGAGATCAAAATGATTCCGAGAATAACAAATACCGAGATTAAAATGTAAACTGCCTCTTTTTTCATTAAATAAACAAGAAAGAGAATGTTTTAAAGATTTATATTACAATAAGAAAAAAGAACCCGGGCGCCATCAGGACGCCCGAGGATGAGAATAAAAATAAAAGCAAAAAAGAAACTAATACGAGATTTCGTCATCGAAGATTGAGAGTTCCATTTCGACCCACATCTTCATGTTCCGCCTGTTAAAGCCTTTCAAGAAACCAAGGACAAAAACTTCCTCCGGACTAAGGTCTTCAATGAAGCGCATCTCTTCTTCAGAAGCTAGCTGTGTTTGTTTCACCTTGTTTTACCTCCGCAAAAACTAAGACTTTCCTTTTTAAATCAAATGCGAAATTATAATCCTTATGTGAAATCCTTATGTGAAATTCGGAAGGCTTATAAATGAAAAACGCAAAAATAGAACATGGCGCTGGACCTTTCTCTCGGACAATTCTACGGCATCGATTCAATCATCGAATTTCTCGCAATGCTGGTCTCATTCCAGATAGCGTATTATAGCAATCGCGTCTACAAAATCATCAAAAGCAGAAACTACCGGTTTCTTTCTACGGGATTTCTCTTCGTCGGCGTCGCATTCCTCGCCAAGATTATTGCAAATCTCACCATTCTTGGAAGAATCCAGGTTGAAGATCTGCATTTCCTGACGCACGTATTCACAGAAATCAGCAGCAGCGTCGGCCTCGTGTACTTTTTCAGCTATTCAATCTACAAACTCCTATACCTCGTAGGATTTATGTTCGTATTCTTCATGACTACCGAACTCAAGAACAAGGAAAACATTTTCATGTATCTTTATCTCGGCGCAATAGCTGTTTTGTTCAGCATATATTTCAACGCGCTTTTCCATTTAACGCTTATAATAACATTGGCGCTTCTGACGCTAGGATTTTACGAGAACTACAGAAAAAGAAAAACCAAAAGTGCGGGTCTTGTTTTCTCAGCGTTCCTAATAATGACACTCGGACATGTCGCTCTTTTATTCTCTGAGAACCTGCCCTCACTCTACATCATAGGGGAATTCGTTCTCCTTGTTGGTTTCTCGGCATTACTGCTAAACCAGGTCAGGATTAAAAATGAAAGCAAATCGTAGATTTTCATTCATCCGAAATAAACAGAAAAAGACGGAGAATTTCGAATGAAAAAAAGAACAAGGCTTGAAGTCCTAAAAGACATATTGGACATTCTGGGCAAACGGCGCGAAGTGAAAATAACGCATCTTGTGTACAAGGCGAACCTTTCAAACAACAGCATAAAGCCTTACATAGAGTATCTCCTAGAAAACAATCTCACGGAACTAAAAAAGACGAAGGCCGGAAAACGATATATCATAACGACAAAAGGCCAGGAATTTCTGAATGAATTCGAAAAAATAAAGATATTCTCTGAATCTTACGGTCTCGACAAATTCTAATGCCATTAAGTGAAACGCGTTTCAGGAAAAAACTATTCGGCGGCGATGTGAATTTTGTCATCTACTCCGAAAAATCCATCGAAGAACTGAAAAAGATAATGGATGAAACTTACACGGAAGCCTTGAGGCTCCAGAAAATTTTCAACTTCTTCGACCCAGAAAGCGA
>CAYXWJ010000070.1:0-1733 GCA_964468775.1 Candidatus Woesearchaeota archaeon | reverse complement strand
CCTGCAAACCCCATGGCTATGACTGTGTCTTTTGATTTAATCATGTTTTCCCAGACATCAACCGCTTCCCCGAGTTTGCGTCCTTGATAGGCGGTTTTGCCCATTTCTTTCAGGAGTTGTGAAATAGGTTTCTGTTTGGTAACTTTAATTGGTTCAAGTTTTTTCTTGAAGTATAAATCATTACTCATTAGGATGCACCTCGTTTTAGATTATAGGGCCGGTATTTGAAATTTGTTATTGTAATAAACAGTAACACTAACGGAGAAGTGAGGAGTCACGGCTTAATTTTTAGCCATACTCTTCTTTTAACAAAAATAATCGAAGTAACACTAGTAATAAACACTGATCCAATTAAAAGCGAATTAGCTATAGTAACCCACTGAGGATTTTGGACCATAGCAAGGCAGATTGCAACGAAAATATACAAGGAAACAATGCCACATAACAATTGGATTAAAGAGATGATTTTTCCTCCTTGCTTCGCCTTAGATTTTAACCAGTTTAAGGAAGACTCAACTTTTTCATGTACATCTGGAAGGTCATCCAAAAGCAATGCTCCGCCGCCCAGAATGAAGAATCTGCCCACGTTAACTGCCACTGTGGTATTGTTAACAAAAAAGATTTCCAACAAAGAAACGGGCGTAAACGCTACAACATAAACTGCAGAAAATAGCAATACAAGAAAACCATACAAATAATGGTGAAAAAGAAGCCGTCCTGTATGCAGAGCTCGTCCAATGCTAGCACTAGGAAAAATGTTTATCACTGCACCCATAATTGCTATCCAAAATAAGTTGGCGTTAACAAGGTACGGAGAGAATGGATGCCAGTCATGGAAGAACCAGTAGAAACAGCTTAAAATCCCAACGGCACAGCCCATTGTTAAGAGCGCGTTAAAGACTAAGGAAACGCTGAATATTTTTTTGCCAAGCACCCAGCACTGCCCCATGCTTACTGCTCACCATTATTACTATCTCACTTTGGCATCATCTCTAAAAAATCTACCTCAAACTTTTGGCATAAAAACCCTTGTTAGGTTAGAGTTAACAAAATAGGTTATCAAAGAAGCAGGCAAGGCATAGCTTAAAGAGAGACAACAGACCATAAAAGGCAGTGTAAACTCATGAAAAACTTGAAAATTATAGGTAAAGTAGCGACTTTCTTCGGGGCGATTTCCGTCGTATTCGTTGTCTTATCTGCAATTGTTACATACGAACTCATCCAAATTGCAAGTCCCACCGCACCGACAGATTATGTTGCTTATTATGTCTTGTCAACGGTTCTACCTTATCTATTTGTTGCCGTGCTCTCGCTGATAATTGCGGTTGTTCTTCGAGGGGTGGGAAAAGAAAGCCTTGAAAAACAAGCAGTTTCTACAGCCCAAAATACAACTGCGGTTGCCTAAGTATTTTCATATTATTTAATTGGCTTAAATTGGTTTTGTCTTCTTTAATTTTTTGGCCATTTCTGTTTTTAACATGTTTGTAGGCTCGTTTTCCACCATTAGTATTGCAATGCAAAACCTAAATATGTCAAGGAACCGAATTGGGCTCAAATTAGACCAAAAAAGCAAAAGACTAAAAAAAGTTCAAATTCTATTTCAAGAAAATATGAAACTACATTTTTTCTGGCGCAACCACACCAATCAAGTTTAAGGCATTATGTATAACGATTTGTATTGCTTGTGTTAGTGCGATACGAGCGTCGCTTAACTCTTGCGAATCAGCTTTTAT
>CAYXWJ010000069.1:0-1747 GCA_964468775.1 Candidatus Woesearchaeota archaeon | reverse complement strand
AGGGGTGTAGATGTTATGGAGCCTATTAGGAGAGAGTTACTAAGATCATATCTTCCGGAGCCTGAAGGGTTGAACGCTCTTGTACAACGAACCTGTGGCGGAACTTGGGATAATCCACTTGGTGAGCTTCCTTTACGAATAAGAAGATATGTATATGAGGCTAAAACGTCCTTATCTTATGCTAAAAACCGTGGCCTAGATGAGTTACATATTATAGTTGGGTGTGCTCATGAATTACCTTTGGAATATATTTTGTCACAGGATAGGAAGATTTAAATATTCCAAAACCGTATAAATAACATGGAAAAAGGAGATCTTGCAGAGAAAAGCTTGAAGAATCTTGAAACAAAGAAAGTTTCATTTAATCTTGATGCTGAAACCATCAAATTTATAGATGAGCTTTCTAAAATAACGAATACAACCAGAACTACTACAATGGTTTCTCTCCTCGGCTCTGGAATGTACTCCCTTCTTGATTCCTTGGAAGCATCATGGAAGAAGATGAAAGGCGAAAAAACCTATCCTGCATCATCGGTTGATAAGTTGCTTAAGCAGGTGAGTGATTTAAGAAAGAAATATAATATCAAGTAATTAAATCCCCAAAACGTGATAAACGACCATTGCCGGCCAGACAATCGCTTTCAAAATCCCGAGAATTATTTGTCCGCCTGTCGTCGCGCCCTGAATGTAATATACAAGAGCTCCGAGAAATCCAAGAAAATACGCTCCGCCCCATTCTCCTCTATGATAATATTTCTTCGTGACTTTGACATTTCTTGGCCTTTCTCTATGATGCTCGTGTTCGTCTTTGTCTGATTTTCGTGAGTGTCTTGGCATAGAAAACAGAAGGCGCTGGAATATTTAAGGATTTTGTTCCCACCCACCCAAAACCCCAGAAGAACTGCTCACCTCGTTCGCTTATTAATGGCTCCGCATCGGGCTTTGCCTCGATGCTTCGTTGTTCGGCTAAGATTAAGTTGAACCCTGTACGATTTTACCTTATTAACCCTACAAATAAATTTTTAAGTCGGCCCTCCTTCATGAAAATATGGATCCCGTAACTATAATCCTCTTTGTAATCTTTCTTGTTGGAATATTTGTGGCCTATCGGCTGGGGCAAAAGGCCGGCGCATTCAGAAAAAACCGCGAATGGGAGCAGGCTCTTCCGGAGCACAGGAAAGAGGCCATCATGAGGTCAAGAGCAGTCCTCGGAGGCCATTTTACGGAGAATCTGGCGCCTTACCTGCCCGATTTTCCTTTCGTTCCGACAGAATGCAGATTCATAGGAAAGCCCGTGGATTTCATAGCCTTCAAGGGCGCCGACGAAAAAAAGATTAACGAGATTGTTTTTGTGGAAGTCAAGAGCGGGAATGCGAAGCTCTCGGCCCAGGAAAAGAACCTTAAAGAAACCATACAGAAAAAGAAAGTAAAGTTCATGGAGTACAGGATTCCAAAAGGCCTGACGGAGAAGAGGGATATTGAGGAGAGGATTAAGGAGATGGAGAAATAGATTTAAGGACTTTGTTTGTTGCGGATTCAAGATTTTTATTTATCTCATGTTCCCAAATCCTTATCACTTTCCATCCTTTTTTCTCGAGATAATTGTTTTGTATCCTGTCTCGGTCTATATTCCTAGAAACTTTAGAGGCCCAAAAATTTTTGTTCGATTTAGGTTCTTTGTAACATTTAGGGCAGCCGTGCCAAAAACAGCCGTCCACAAAGATGCATATTTTTTTAGAGACGAGCA
>CAYXWJ010000068.1:0-1821 GCA_964468775.1 Candidatus Woesearchaeota archaeon | reverse complement strand
GTTTTTCCCCCGTCTTTGAAAAGTTCTTATGAAAGTATCATCGTCCACCTTCCTTATTACAGTGTCTATCCACCCAAAACAAATCGCCTCTTCCATTAATTCTCTGTGGCTTGGAAAGGGCTTTCCTGTATGCTTTTTATGGACAATTAATTCTACCTTCTTTTCTTTAGAATTATTTTTCTCAAGCCACTTTCTAAAATCTCTCGCTTCGTAAACTTTCAAAGATTTAACCTTGGCCATAAGAACCATAAATGAAAATCTGTTATAAATATTGCTAATCTATTTTAGAATCACTTCTCAAAAATTCCTGCGAGAATTGAAACGACTATTGTGAATATCAAAAATCCTATGGCTACGTGGATTGTTGATGAGATATTTAGGTTTCTCAAAAAGAAGTAATCTATACCCAAAGAAACTAATACTCCTATACCATAAACTATTCCGTAATTAAACTCTTTTTTCTTGGATTTTTTGCGAGGCATTTTATTTAATCTGCTTCATGTCTTTCCAGGCCAAGTCGAAAAGCTGCTCAAGAGCCTGCGCGAAGAATTCAGTGTTAATCCAGACCCCGATATCATAATTTGGATGGAACTTTTCATCGTCAAGGAGCATAAACATAAGCTGGTTTCCGTCAATGATTGCAAATCGCGCCTTTATCTTTTCCACATTTCTCACTTCTGCAACAGACTTGAAATCCTTAGCAATTTTCATATTGTTATTGTCTATTGGGGCCGCTATTCTTACTTTCACTCCGCGCTTTTTACATTTCTCAAGGCTAGGCATCAGAACTTCAAACTTCCTGCTTAGGCCCTCTGCAGTCGTCATTATTGTTATGGTTTTTTCTGCTTCTCTGACCATCATGTCAAGATGATTGTAAAGATTTTGCCTTCCTTTAAGGCTTCCAGACAAATCAGAAGGCTCGACAAATTTCACTCCTTTTGTGAAAAGATTTGTAAGCTCCTCAAGAACCTCGTCCCCTTTAAGCTTTTCAAGCCTTTTTGTTCTCTCCTTCGCATCGACCATGAGATTTTTTTTGACTCTCTCAACGACCTCTTCAGGTTTAAGGGCCACGAACTTTATGGGCTTCCCGAGCTTCATCACGATGAATCCTTTTTTCTCCAAGCTTTCGAGTATGTCGTATGTCCTTGAACGCGGAACATCAGAGATGTTGCTCAGCTCTCCTGCCGTGCTCGTCCCTCGGGAAAGCAACGCTGTCCACACCTTGACCTCGTAAAGATTCAGGTCGAAGATTTTTCTCAACCTGCTTAAAAATTCTTCTTTGACAATCATTTTATCTCTTGTTAAAACCTCTTTTCCTTTTTAAATTTTGTTATGATAAAAGAGTAACCTTAAAAGCATCACCGCTTGGTAACGATAATTGCTATTTTCCCTCTTTTGTCTTTTATACTGAAGTCTATAATATTTTTAAAGGTTTCTTTCTCGTCTAAGGCCACGTCGAGCTTTTTAGAATTTGTTCGCTCAGCAATGTAGTTTTTCTGGCTGTCAAGAATGTCCTTAAATGATTTATCTACGATAAGAACCGTCTCGACCTTCTGCGATTTCTCCAGCCCGAGCTTTTTCCTGAATGCCTGCACCTGCCTTGAGACTTCTCGGGCGTAGCCTTCTGCTTCTAGCTCTGGGGTAATCTTCGTATTCAATTTGACTTCGACTCCCCTCTGAATCTCAGCACCAATGGGGTTGATATAAATCTCTTTTACATTCAACTGGGATTTGATTAGGTTTTCCATCTCACCATTAATTCTTAAATTTGAAGTTATATTCACATGATGGAGCGGCCATTTCAAGCCGATTTGCGCGTAA
>CAYXWJ010000067.1:0-1891 GCA_964468775.1 Candidatus Woesearchaeota archaeon | reverse complement strand
CTGAGCTAAGGTCCCTTGTGAATTTAGAGAATTAAGAGTTTTAAAGACTTTCTGAAAATGCAAGTCGGGGTTAGGCCAGCTTCTGTACAACTTCGTATTCGAACAGTTGTCGTTAACATTCCACTATGCAGCTCAAAGGCTTTGCACCGGTTGAGTCGGCCGTTTCATCAAATCTTCGGCTTCGCAGTTCGCTTCAGGTTCATTACTCTGCCGAAGCTGTGTCGTTTCTGTTCCGGAGCTTTCCCTCGCAAGAATTTCCCTTTCAGGAAACAACCTTATTATGGTGGCCGGACCTTCCTCAGAACTTAGAATTCATCCAATGAACTCTTGCTCACTTAAGAGCCAAGTCCCGAAAGTTAACTCCCCGACTTGCAAAAATCTAACTTGTTTGCGATTTTTAAAGCTTTCTGACATCCTGCGGCACTACGAAATGGTCTATGCATCTCGGCTGGTATCTGTCCTTTCCTCCGACGACAACTGTTGGCTCGCTGTAAGGCGCGAGGCTTCCGTCAGGCCGAAACCTCTGGATGTAAATCCCCGGAGCCCTGCACTTTCCTTCGCCATTGTCATGATTGCAGAGCGGATATCTTGGAACAACCAACGCATAAGGCATCAGGTCCCCCACATGCAGCCGAGAGTCAATCTCCCTGTTTTCCTTGCTTCTTAACGGAAACGGATTCCCCCTAAAATCAAGCTGAAGCGCCGTGCCTATTATAAGATATTTCTCTTTGTTTTCAAGAATGAAATCCACAATCCCGTCGTCGAAAAACTGGACCTCGTCTATTCCTATGACTTCAACTC
Source organism: Candidatus Woesearchaeota archaeon (assembly GCA_964468775.1). Taxonomy (GTDB): domain Archaea; phylum Nanobdellota; class Nanobdellia; order Pacearchaeales; family GW2011-AR1; genus ASMP01. The sequence goes on along the minus strand of CAYXWJ010000067.1, from coordinate 1,090 downwards.
CGGGCCGTATTCTCCCTGCAAGATCGTCTGTGCTTCTTACGGCCGTCGCAGGATATTCCCCTCCATTGTGCGTCGTAATTTTGTTCACGGCATAGCGGTCGTCGAAAAAAGTCTTGAACGCCTGAACTTCCCTGCCCATGCTTTCTTCAAGCGTGAGAAGATGTATCATCTCGCTGGTTTTGGAGCCGAACATGTTCCCGACGATAAAAGTGAATCCAGTGCCCCTTTTCATGAAAGAAACAAATGCCCTGATTTTTTAAGAATTGTTATCTTGCAGAATAATGTTCGGGGACCGTAAGCTTATTTTTTTCTGGATCCCAGTCATCCCCATAGAACTCATTGTTCACATCTGCCATGCTGTATATGTGTTTTCCCATATTTCTTTTCAAAAGTTCCAATTCTTCAAATCTTTCTTGAATGCCCTCTTCAGGAGGAGTTGCATAAACCCTTACATCTGTTTGTCGCCGCCTTTTGACCTCTTTTGATGTCATATCTACCCTAACACCGTCTGCTCTTAAAAGAGGGCCTCTTCCAAAAAAACCAGTCTTCTCAAATCCATTATCGATAAGAAATTGTCCAAGCCCCTGCCTGAAATTTTTTTCGCTCAACCTCGGCACAGTCCACCACGAGTAGAAAGTTGAAACTCTATCGTTTCCCATCTGCCCTTAAAAGGGTTCTCATTTAAAAGCATTGTTGTATAGCATAATAATCTTTAAAAAATATTTTTCATATTTCTTTTAATGATAGATGTATTATATTTTCAGGAACTTTTGGTAGCAGAAGAAAAGATACCTTATTACAGGAAGCATCCAGAAGAACTTTTTGGAAAGGTTTACTATTTTTTTGCAAGAGATTTCCGTATGGGCAAGATTGAAACACTTGAAGGACTTGCTGACCCCCTTTCAAATTAACACGACAATAGTTATAAACTTCTCCGTTTAGGTTTTTTAATGCCGACTATTAGAATTGGGGCGTGGGTTGAAAGGAATAATGAATCAAGAAAGAGTCTGGTCGGGGCGATGTCCGAGCCGTTTTTTGGCCTGACTCCTGGAGAGCTTGCCTCGCGTTTTAAGCTCGGCCCGAGATATCC
>CAYXWJ010000066.1:0-1994 GCA_964468775.1 Candidatus Woesearchaeota archaeon | reverse complement strand
GAAAATAGATAATCTTAGCAACTATAAAGGGGTTACAATAGGAAGATTTATAAGGTTCAGGTAGAAAGATAAGACATGGCAGAGAAAAGAATCTACGACATCCCTCACTTTAATGAACTTTTGTGGAAATATGTCAGAAAGGGCAATGATTTAAATATATCTTTCGGGCTTCGGCCATCTGGTACGGTTCATCTGGGAAATCTATTTACATTAGCTTTAGCTGGAGAAATGGCAAATAGAATCGGCCCGCATGTTTCGAAGCTTGTCTTGACTGTTCTAGACACAGAGGCTCCTTTTGTTGGAGATTGGAATTTTATAGATAAAAAGTATGTCCGTCATTACAAGGATTTGCCTTGTGAGGGTTATAATTCCTTTTCACAGAGATCAAGCGAAGAAATGTTCCAGGCAATGGAGTCCTTAAATGAAGAGATGAAAGTACCGTATCAACTTAGATTTTTATCTGATGTCCAAAGGGATCCTTCTTTTAGAAAAGGACTTAAAAATGTTTTAGATAGTGAAGAATCAAAAGACTTAGTTTATACAAACGGAAATGGCAGGGTGGAGGTCTTTCCGCTTTGTAGAAATTGTGGAACTTCATATATGAATTCAATAAAAGGTAAAACAAATAAGTATCATGAAGGTATTATTTCAACTATATGTTCTAATCCGGAATGTGATGTTGATGAGTACAGTGTTAATGTTTTAGATACTTCCGGGGATATTTCAGTCCACCCGATAATGGGTGCCTTAAGGGACTTAGTGGATCCAGTTACAGAAGTTCATGTGTATGGGGGAGATTATGCTTCACCACACGGAGAGTCCAGAGAACCAAAAATTGCGAAAATAAAAAGGGTTATGGAAGTTGCTGCACCCACCCAGCCTCTTGATTTTTTTGTTGGCCCTACAATTTTTGCCAAAGGAAGAGAAAAGATGAGCAAGTCCTCACACAATGGCGTTACTCACAACCAACTGAGAAAACTTTTTGGAGACGATTATATGAAAAAAGTTCTTGACTTCACAAGAGGAATTTTAGATGAAGAGTATTCTTTAGTTGATTTTGCCGTTGTTCAAGATCGTTTACTAAGATAATTTAATAAACTCTTTCTCCTTTTCACGGCCATGGATTATGAAAAGCTCGGCCTGAAATCGGGCCTTGAAATTCACCAGCAGTTGAACACAGGAAAACTCTTTTGCGCATGTCCTTCCGTATTAAGGCAAGACGAGCCTGAATTTATAGTAAAGCGCCGCCTTCATGCAGTCGCGGGCGAATCAGGAAAAGTTGACGTTGCTGCAGAATATCAGGCTTCTCTCGGAAAAGAATTCATTTATCAGGCATATGATACGACGTGTCTGGTCGAACTCGATGAAGAACCGCCCCACTTAATCAATAAAGACGCGCTTGAAATAGGGCTGCAAATCGCGCACCTTCTTCACGCAAAAATAATTCCTATAACCCAAATCATGAGGAAAACTGTAATAGACGGTTCCAACACTAGCGGATTTCAGAGGACGGCGATGATTGCGCGAGACGGTTACATTGAAACTTCTTTCGGCCGAGTTGGAATTGAAACAATCTGCCTTGAGGAAGACTCTGCAAGGATTGTCAAAAGTGGTGAAAAAGAAGTCACATACAGGCTTGACAGATTAGGCATTCCTTTAGTTGAGATTGCAACCATGCCTGACATAAAAAGCCCTGAACAGGCAAAAGAGGCCGCGCTGGCAATCGGAGAAATACTTCGGGCTTGCAATGTTCGCCGCGGGCTTGGAACAATCAGACAGGATGTGAATCTTTCTGTGAATTACCCTAAAGGGAAAAGAATAGAATTGAAGGGATTCCAGGATATAAAAAATATTGAGACAGCAATTGAAAAAGAGGCTTCACGCCAGGTGAAGTTGATTGAAAAAAATCAGAGCAAGGCCGAAGTGAGGCGCGTTTTGCCTGACGGCCGCAGCGAGTTTCTGAGGCCGATGCCCGGCGCTGCACGAATGTATCC
>CAYXWJ010000065.1:0-2537 GCA_964468775.1 Candidatus Woesearchaeota archaeon | reverse complement strand
CTTAATTTTGTTTATACAAATGTATATACTTAACTACCATAATGTTTATAAACCTGTATATACAAATGTATATATGTCCAAAAAGAAAAATAGGAAGAATAAAAACAAAGGAAATGAAACCAAAGGTTCAAAGCGGATTGAGCTTAACAGGAAAGAGTTTCGTGTCAATCTCGGCCAGCTGAAACAGGATGTTAAGGACCGCGTGAAGGTCAACTCAAAAGAGTTCAAAGTGAACCTTGACCAGCTGCAAAAAGATGTCAGGAAGGCTTATGAGTCTATGACAAGGATGATTCCGCAGGCCGTCAAGAACGTCGAGGTCAAGCCTTTCGGAAACGCATCCCATATAATTCTGCCGAAGGAATATGCGGGCAAGAAAGCGAGCGTGTTCATCAACAAGAAATAGTAATCCAAATCTTTAAAAACTAATTTCTCTGTGAAATCACATGGCAGAAGTTATTGACGCTATAAAAGATAAAGTCAAGAAAGGCGAGGCCGAGCTGAAAGAAATCGGGGCAGGCATCAAAAAGATTTCCAAGAAAACGAAAGATGTTCTTGAAGACGTAGAGGAAAATGTAGAGGAAGGCCTTGAGGATGCGAAGGAAATTCTTAAAGAAAAAGTTCACCGGAAGAAAGGTGAGAAATCAGAACCAAAAGAGCCCGAGAAGGCTGAAGAAAAATCTCCTGGGACAAGCACAGAAGACAAGAAAAAGGAACTTCTCGAGAAGGCCAAGAAACTCAAGGAAAAACTTTCCACGGAGAAAGTAAGCTCCGAAGAGCTTAAAGAGCAGGTCAAAGCGAAGAAGCGGGGCGAAATGCTTGTGCCTCTTGATGAATATGTCAAGGCCGGGATTTACCTCGGGACAAGAGTTGTAACGCCGGACATGAGGCCTTTCGTTTACAGAAGAAGAGCAGACGGGTTGGCAATCTTCAACACAGACATTATCGACGAGAAACTTAAGGAAGGCGCATCTTATTTGGCCAAGTTCGCGCCTGAGGATGTTATCTTGGTTTGCAAAAGGCAGGCCGGCTGGCGCGCAGTACAAAAATTCGGCGAGCTCACAGGAATAAGGACATTCACGAAAAAATATCCCGCAGGAATCTTGACGAACAAACAGCTTCCCGATTTCTTCGAGAACCAGCTCACCATAATAACAGATCATTGGGTGGACAAAAACGCACTTAATGACACCCTTAAAGTCCATAAAAAAGTTTTGATGATTTGCGACACGAACAATTTCTCCAAAGGCGCGAATTGTTTCATCATAGGAAATAACAAAAGCGAAAAAAGCCTCGGGCTGATATTCTATCTTCTTGCGCGCGAGTATATCAAAGCAAGAGGGATAAAGCCGGCAGAGCAGATACCTGACCTGACATGGTGGACGGGGGAAGATGCAGAAACCGCGATGCCGACGAAGATTCGTAAAAGAAAACTTTTGAAACCAAAAGAATCCAATGATGAAGAGTCTGGGTCCGTAAAGGCAGAAGAGCAGAAGCCAGAAAGGAAAAAGGCAGAAGAAGAGATGGAAGAGGCCAAAGGCGAAGAGACTGCGACTGAAGGGAAGTGATTTCTATGGAAAAGAAAAAGGTCAAGCAAACAATCATTGCTGTATTCAACATAATAATTTTTCTTGCGCTGAACGGAACCGCGTTTGCGATAAGCCCTGTTTTCGGATTGCTTTTTTTCATGGGATTCGCGATTTCGATTTACAACAAAGACATAAGAAAAAAGCCATGGAAGACTTTTGCGATTTTCGTCGGCGGACTTTTAACAAGATATGCGCTCGGAAAAGCTCTCGCGGAAATTCCAAATTATTCGCTCACGCTGGATTTTGCAGTAGCGGTTTTGATGATAATTTTTATTTTCGGCTTGGGATGGAAGATAAAGAGGAGTTAGCTTTTTTAAGTCCAGATAGGATCTCTTTAATAATTTTTGGTGGATACTTCATATTTGATTGCAAATCTTTTGGATAAACCCATTTAAACCCTTCCAATTCTCCTTTTAGAAGTTTTATTTTAGGATCTCTTTTTATTTTAACAATAAAAAACGATTGTTCTTGTCCCTTAAATCCCTTCTTATTTATTAGTTCAGGATTCCAGTCGTATCTAAAAGAACAGCCTAATTTTTTTATAATCTTGAATTTTTTTATTCCTGTTTCCTCCTTTATTTCTCTTTTGAGTGCAGATTCTTCATCCTCACCCTGCTCAATTCCACCCTGAACAAACTGCCAGAAGTCTAAGCCAGGTTTTTTAACAAGAAGTATCCTTTCTCCGTTGTTTAAAACTCCCGCAACATTTTTCCGATAAGATAATTTTTCCATTTTAAGCCTTGAAAAGCAGCCAGCTCTTGTCTGGCCGACTTCCATAATTCGTTTTTACAAGAACATATTCGCCCTTCATCTTTTTTCCATGTAGAATTACTTCAATCTTTTTCTCATCCTGATTTTTAAGTTCGTAAGTTCCGTGGTCCCAGATTTTTACGGTTCCGGCGCCGTAATTCCCTTCAGGGATTGTTCCGTGGAAAGTCGCGTAAGCCAAAG
>CAYXWJ010000064.1:0-2818 GCA_964468775.1 Candidatus Woesearchaeota archaeon | reverse complement strand
TTCCATTGCGAACAAGTTCCGGAATACCCCTCGCGTCAGGTCCAATTACAGGCAAGCCAAAATTCATCGCTTCAAGAATACTTATTGGCTGATTCTCTGTTTTGCTGGCCGTAACAAAAACGTCTCCTAGAGAGAAAAGATTTTCATTTATGATCTTTCCGTGGCTGATCAATCCCATAAAAAGCGCATTCTTACTAATTCCTAAATCGGTTGCTAGTTTTTTCAAATCCTCTAATTTTGGGCCCCCGCCAATTATTATTAATTTTGTTTTGCTATTTTTAGAAGATATCTTAGAAAATGCTTCCAATACTATGTCCAACGATTTTTCTCCATAAACTCTTCCGACATAAATTAGATTTTTGCCTTTGTCAACTTTGTATTTTTCCCTCAATTTTTTAACATTCTGTTTGATAACTGCAGATTTTATGCCGTTAGAAATAAGATTAGATTCTTTTCTAAGACCATATTTTTTCAATTCAGCATATATATTTTTTGAAGGAGAAATAACTTCTTGACAATGATTATAAAAGAATACAAGATATTTCCCCATCCTTGTTTTAGTGAATTTGCTCGGAGGTATATGAAAATTTTTTAGATATTCATCTTCAGTTAACATGGTGTGAGTAGTTCCTACTACAGGCTTCTTTAAAATTTTCCCTATTCTTAATCCGCTTAATCCGGCCCCAAATTCGCTGTGTGTGTGGATGATATCAGGATTGAACTCTTTTACTCTTTTCAAAACAGGAAAAATTAAAGGTAGACCTATATAAAAATCTTCTAAAGGAGGATATTTTATAGAAAAAGGCATACGATAAAGATGAATATTTTTGTGAAGGCCTTCAACATCCATTTTTGAGCCGTTAGGATAAACTATCATTACCTTATGGCCCCTCTTTGCAAGTTCATTTGCCTGATTAAAAACTGTTGCACTCACTCCTGATATGAAAGGAAAAAACGTATCAGTGAATATTGCAATTTTCATAAAGAAATTTAAAAACCATCGTTTAATAAACTTTAGGCATCAATCCTCTTCAATCCACCCATACCCTTTTTCTTCGAGCTGATTTACAAGTTCCGGGCCGCCAGAAACTGCAATCTTTCCGTCAATCATGATGGAAACTTTTGAGGGATTTATGTAGTCAAGAATTCTTTTGTAATGTGTTATGATAAGAACAGTTTTCTCCTGGCTCGGCGTTCGAGACTTCATAAATTCATTTACTCCTTCAGCAATTATTTTTAATGCATCAATGTCGAGCCCTGAATCTGTCTCGTCAAGAATCGCAACCCGAGGATTCAAAACCAGCAATTGAAGAATCTCAAGCTTCTTTTTTTCTCCTCCTGAAAAACCGTCGTTAAGATATCTGTCAAGAAATTCTTCCGGAAGTTTTAGATTGCGCGCCTTCATGTTAAGAAACTCATTAAATTCCAAAACTGAAAGCTTCTTCTCTGGATGAAGAGAATTGTAAGCCTGCCTCAAAAAGTTTCGTATGTTCACGCCGGGCACGGCAATAGGATTTTGAAAGCTCAAGAAAACCCCTTTTTTCGCTTTTTCATTCACGGGCATTTCCGTAATATCCTCGCCATCAAAAATAATCTCTCCACCGGTAACATTATATCCTGGATCGCCCATAATCACGTTTGCGAGCGTGCTTTTTCCGCTTCCATTGGGCCCCATAAGTGCATGAACTTCGCCTTGCTCGAGCTCAAGATTTAGACCCTTCAAAATTTCTTTCTCGCTATTTTCAACTTTCACGTTAGCGCGAAGATTTTTTATTTGTAGCATAATAAAACAGAATTAAAACGTTATAAAAAGTTAACTATATTAAGGATTTGAAATCTTCACAGGTCGCCCCTTTTCTACCCATTCTTCCCAAGTCATATCATAATGCGGCAAACTTTCAGGATTAGGAACTCCCGGTTCATATCCTTCTATAAATCTTACACTTACAGCTCTTGAACCATCTCTTATCAAAGTCTTATGGGGTATAATTAAACCATCGTCAGAAAAAAATTTCATCAATCCGCCGTAAATCCTTAAAATTTTCTCGGTCCAGGGGAATTTCCCTGGTTGGTAATCCAAAGAATAAAATCCCCACATCTTCTTATTATCCTGGACCTTTTCGTCAATCCCTGTCATAACAAAAAAGACAATCAAAATTATTTAAACATTATTGTGATGAATTAATTCAAAGTCCTACCCTATCTAATCTCTTTTCAACATATTCTTGTTCCAAGTCTGAAAGTTCTGGTTTGTATGCATGCTTCATGACGATTACTCTGCCCCTAAAATCAAATTGAGTAAATCCTCTGACAACTCCTTTTCCATCAGAGTCTCTGGATGCAACAAGGTGTCCGCGAGGCCTATTCGGTGATGCTTCTCTCAATCCCAGATAAAGTGCGTCTGCAACCCAGTCTATGCCGCCTAAGGTTATTTGGTATAGTTCGCCCCTAATAAGTTCATTACTCATTTCAGCGCCTTCCTAAGTGCCTCAAGAGGCAGAAGCACACATTTAATTCTCGCGGGAGAAAGCTTTACTTTCATAAGTTCAAAGACATCATTCCTGTCCAGAGCCTTCACATAAGAAACTTTCATGCCTTTTATTTTGTCCGTAAGCATCGAGGCGGAAACTATAGACATCACGCACCCCGAGCCGTTGAACTTTGCATCTTCCACAATTCCCTCTTTCACAAGAAGCTCGATTGTGATTTCGTCCCCGCAATTTGCATTGGTTTCTGTGCCCTTTGCGCTGGGCTTTTCAAGAACGCCATAATTGTTCGGACTCTTGTACAGCTCTATAAGGTGCTCCCGGTACATTTT
>CAYXWJ010000063.1:0-2827 GCA_964468775.1 Candidatus Woesearchaeota archaeon | reverse complement strand
GACATCGATGTGAAGTATGAAATAGAAGAAGTACTTGCGCTTGTGGGGTATGAACTAAAGCTGGATAAGATAGATATTGTATCCGAGATAGAGGAAGGGCTTCCTTTTATAATGGGAGACAAGAAGCAGCTTCACAATGTTGACATAAAATTCAGAAGAGGGAAGAAGATTGCCCTTATAGGAGAAAGTGGCTCAGGGAAAAGTACCATATTATCTTTGATAAGAGGACTTTATCCTCCGGATAATGGGGAAGTTTATTGCGACGGAAAGAAATTAAGCCACGGCTCGGTCCGTCTTAAAAATCATGTTACTCTCATCCCCCAGGATCCTGAAATATTCAATAATACAATAAGATACAACATCACGATGGACCTAAGGGTAAAAAAAGAGAACGTTGAAAAAGTTATTGAAATCGCACAGTTCAAGAAAGTTGTTGATCGTTTGGACAAGGGGCTTAATACGAATGTTCTGGAGAAAGGAGTCTCATTAAGTGGAGGAGAAAAACAGAGGCTCGCTCTTGCCAGAGGAATACTTGCCGCAAGGAAAAGCGAAATTCTCCTTCTTGATGAGCCAACCAGCAGCGTAGACAGCCTTAATGAAATGAAAATACATGATGCATTGTTCAAGGTATTTAGGAAGAAAACAATAATATCCTCTATACATCGGCTTCACCTTTTGAATAAATTTGACTACATATACATGCTCGACAAGGGAAGGGTCGTTGCAGAAGGCAGTCTTCCCGAAATAAAAAAGAATGCAAGATTCAAAGCTGTCTGGAGAAAGTATGGAATGACGAAGGGAATGGGTTAATCTTCAAAATATTTATCACAACTAAATTTAAAAATCAGAAAATCATAGGTTTTTGATGGGTCTTTTTGGATTTGGAAAAAATAAAGACGTGGTGGACCTCGCTGAAAGGTACAGGAAACAGAAAGAGCGCGAACAGAACATGAGAGAAGATATGCAGGGATCCGGATCTTCCGACACTGCGACATCGGCAAGCCCATTTTCATTTTTTGATTCCGGCTCCTCAAGTTCAAGCGAAAGCTCATCGGATGACGGTTTTGTTGACCTTAGTTCCGCATCAACGGACAAAAGAAGAAAGCTTGCGAAAAGGATTCTGGACATGACAACGAAAATTGAAGATTTAAGCAACCAGATGTATCACCTGCAGCAAAGACTTGAATTGATTGAGAAGAAACTGAATGTTAGCCTTTGACTAAAAATCCCCAATCCACCTTCTTCGGTAACTTCTTTCTATTATATTATTGAGGCTTTGCGCCATTCTGGACGCGGCTTCGTAATCAGATGCATCCGCGGTGACTTTTAGGTCAATCCCGGGGAATCCTGGCGCAGGCAATGGCTTAAATCCAAGACGGTAATGGGGCCTGACCTCCAGCCTCACGCTATTTTCATCGTTTGAAAAAGTATCTCCTTCCCAAAAAAGATTCTCTGCATCAGCTAGTTGTCTTATTTTCAATACCTGAAAAACCTGTCCTACCAACCCTGCTTTAGACCGCCCGCTAAAAGTGACATTTCCTTTTTCATCTGTGGTTTCAGTCATATATTGTGATTCCATGCAAATCCCCGCAAATCTCGACTTATAAACTTTCCTAATATTTATTAACTCGTTTTTCATATTTTGATGATGGCCATAAGCATAAGCATCGTAGGAGCCTGCTGGTTAATCTTCCTTGTGTATTGGGGAGTCTCCGCACTCAACACTAAAAAGTCAGTCATAAAAAGAAATTGGAGATTCCGTTGGATATTGGTCATCATAGTAATTTTTGCAATCGCCTTCATAAACAGGGGAAATTCTTTTGACAAAATAGTCTTCGGGAATTTGCTTTTTGCTACCACGCCAATAATTTCTGCGGTAGCGGCCATATGCGCCGTAGCAGGAGTTTCCGTCGCAATCTGGGCGAGAATTTATCTGGGAAGAAACTGGAGCGGATACGTGACTTACAAGAAAAACCACGAGCTTGTAACTTCTGGGCCTTACAAATATATCAGGCATCCAATCTACTCCGGCGTGCTTTTAATGCTTGTAGGAACTTGGCTCTTTTTGCCGACACTCTGGACCTGCGCTCTCTTAGCACTTTACATAAGCATATTTTTGTGGAGAACTAAAAAGGAAGAGGCCATCATGATAAAACTCTTCGGAAAGAAATACAGGGATTACATGAAACACACGAAGGCCATTATTCCGGGGGTCTGGTAATGGAAAGTTTTTTCTTTAAAGATCAGAAAGATCTTGAAAATTGGCTTTCTAAGAATCATAATAGACAAGAAGGTATATGGGTGCGCATGTACAAAAAAGGGTCAGGTGTTGATGCGATAAAAGGATCAGGATTGCTTGATGCTCTTCTCTGCTGCGGTTGGATAACAGGTCAAGCGAAAAAAGGAAACGACAAATACGCGCTATGGTGGGTCTGCCCGAGAAGAAGAAAAAGCATTTGGTCTAAGAGAAACAAAGAGCATGCGGAAAGACTTATGAAAGAGGGCAAGATGAAGCCTTCAGGGATGAAGGAAATAGAGTCTGCCAAAAAAGATGGCAGATGGGAAAATGCATATCCGCCACAGAGCGAGGCGACAACCCCTGAAGATTTCTTAAAAGAATTGAACAAGAACAAAAAGGAAAAGGATTTATTCGGCACATTAAACAGGGCAAACGTCTATTCTATAATTTTCAGGATTGGCTATGCAAAAACTTCCAAGAAAAGAAAAGAGAAAATAGAAAGCATAATAAAAATGCTTGAAAAAAAGGAAAAGTTTCACTGAAAGATTTATATTCTCCTTAACGCCCTGACAATTGTACTTATGTACT
>CAYXWJ010000062.1:0-2843 GCA_964468775.1 Candidatus Woesearchaeota archaeon | reverse complement strand
TCAAATCTTTCTAAATTAGAAAAGATGATGTCGAGGCATTTTCCTCTCCAATTAGAATATGTCTCGGATGTGGTTACCGATTCGCCTCAAACTGTTAAAGAGCTAAATGATTATATCTCGGATGGAGAATTTACTCATGTATTCGTTTTAGATGAACATTTTCATCCTCTACAAGGTAATTTACAGGATTGTTCTGTTCCTATATTTGAGTTATTAGGCGATCACTGGGCATATTGGGCAGAAGATAGGAAGAAGAATTATATCTGCGAAAATGGCATAAGTGATGTTTTTGTTTTTACTGATAGATTTCTTGAGCCTTACTCAGGAGTAGCACGCTTCCACCCTGTTCTTACAGGTTATGATAATGAAACCTTTGTAAATAATAATAAAGAAAGAGACATAGATATATTAGTTAGTGGTGCAATGGGCGACGATGTTACTGTTCCTCGTGAACAATATTCTCAAAGAGGGATATATCCTGTTAGAAATTGGTTAGCAAATATATTGCCTGATATTGCTGCAAAAGAAGGATTGCGATTACAGGCTCTTAAACATCCAGGTTATCTGCCCAGCAAAGGATTTAATCATCAAAGAGAATATGCATGCATTTTGAATAGGACAAAAATTGCTACAGGTGGTTCCAGTCATTGGCAACTCCCTCTGAAAAAGTTTTATGAGATTCCCGCATCAGGTGCCATTCTACTCAGTGATATTCCTGTTGATGACGCCGATTTTTTTAAAGGAAGGGTTTTAGAGATTGACGCCAGAAAGATTAATTCTAGGGGTTATGAAGATGTTATGAGGAGAGAAATTATGGATACACTTGAAAATTATGATATTGTAAAAAATAGGCTTCAGCCCTTTAGATCTGAACAGGATAGATTTAATAGAAGTTATAAAGGCAAGGCCATGGAAATGCGAAAAATCATGTCAAGAATAAAGTAATTCTAGTATTTCAAAAGCTTTACAAATCCGGCAATCGCGAGAACTATTCCGACGAAATAATCCCATCCAACTATTTTCCAGTAGGCATTTATCAGGACAAGAATACCGAGGATAAGCATCTTAGTCCCCATCCATTTCTTGTGCATCGCCCACTTTCCGTTCATTTCCATCTCTTTTTTAGGCATTTTAAACCTCCTCGATTTTTAACGCGCGTTTGCATTTAAATGTTTTGATTTTATATTACAAAAATAATTACAAGAAGAAAGAGTATGATCAGAAGCAGAATCCATAGGGTGTATACGAACAGATTAACTGCCTCTTTTTTCTTTCCGTCCAAATACCATAATATGGGCCGGCCGAGGACCAAGCTGCCTGTTAATGCCGCAGAAAAAACAAAAAGCGTCAGCATCAAAATTGGAATCAAAATAGTTTGTTTTATTCCTGTTGAACTGTGATTTAGAGAATAAAGGACCAATACAACCAGCGCGATGTAGACTGCCGTTGAGAGCGAATCAATTATGGAATATTTTATTGTCTTTTTCATAGAAATCTGAAGGCGTTTTCGTTTAAAATGTTTGTGAAACAGACGCCCCGACCGAGATTCGAACTCGGGTCACGGCCGCTCTTTTCGGATTCTTTCGCAATACAGAACTTTTTGTTCCCAAAAAGTTTGAGAGTATGATTTCTATGAAATCATCCACTCATTCGTCTTGCTCCGCAATCCAAATGAAAGGGCCGCATTCTTGGCCTCTGAACTATCGGGGCTTTGCTCCGACCGCAACCGGTTACCATAAGGGTTGACCTTGCTGAACTATCGGGGCTCAAACGCTTCTCGTTTTCACCCTAGACCGTCCAAGCGCGGCCGGCCAAGGGCACTCTTAAATCATGTTAAAAATAGTTTTTAAAGTTGTGCTTTATTTTTATTCGAAAGGTTATTATATGCCTAAATCTTTTGTCTATCATGAAAAGGAGGCGCTTGTCAGAAAGAGTGAGAACTTCTATGAAAAAGATGGGCCTTTCAGAAGTGGTCACAGTGCTTATCTTTGTTCTTCTTGGTATTGTTGCTGTCAGCATAGTATGGGTTGTTGTTCTGAATGTGATTCATACCCAGTCAAGCACCGCGACCTTGCAGAGCCAGCTCTTTGGTCAGCACATCGGTCTTACAAGCATATCTTTTAGCCCCTCCAATCCGCTTCAAATGACAATGTCTATACAGAGAGGTTCGGGTGTTTTAAGTGTGGAAACCAACATCACAAATCCCCAAAAAATCAATGTGAATGTGATTGCAGTCTCTGATTTGTCTGGAAGCATGGGAATCGGTTCATGTTTGGGAATATCTTATACATGCTGCTCAAGCCTTGGTGGCAGTTATTCGGGGGGAAATTGCACAAGTATTACATACACCTCTGCCAAGTTCACTACTTGTAGCTCTACATGTGGGGGAACCATCGTTGACGGCCTCTATGCATCAAGAAATGCAAGTAAACAGCTCGTGGACACAATTTTAAGTAATTCTTCGCTTAATAAAGTCGGGATTGTTGCATATAGTGGTAGCGTTTTGTCGTCATACTCTTCGGATTTGACAGGTAACTCCGCCAATCTGAAGAACATTATCAGCTCGTGGACAGCTGGCGGCTCTACAAACATATGCGGAGGGATAAATAACGCAACAGGCCGATTGCAAGGCCTTACATCTGACTCATCTAAGGCCATGATAGTTATGACGGACGGGGGCGCAAATGTTAGATGCTATAATGCAAAAAGTGATTTAAATGGCGACGGAAAAATAGACGGGGTGGACGACGCTATCCAGTCGGCCTGTGATGCATACAACAGTGTGTCAAACCTTACTATATATGCTGTAGGGCTTGGTCCTGATGCGGACATGGCTACTATCG
>CAYXWJ010000061.1:0-3063 GCA_964468775.1 Candidatus Woesearchaeota archaeon | reverse complement strand
ACCTCTTAAGACAATCACAGAAAGAATAAAAGGAAAAGAGGGAAGAATAAGAAAGAATCTTGCAGGAAAGAGGGTGAATTATTCCGGAAGAACCGTCATCTCGCCCGACCCGTCGATAAAAATAAACGAAGTTGGAATACCTTACGAAATCGCAAGAGTCGTTACTGTCGCAGAAACTGTCAACGATTTGAATATCGAGAAGCTCAAGAAGCTTGTTTCGCGCGCGTCAGAATATCCCGGAGCAAATTATGTTATAAGGCCTGACGGAAAAAGGAAAAAAATCACAGAGGATTTGAAAGAGGAGATTATTAATGAACTTGAGCCAGGATACAAAGTCGAGAGGCACATGGAGGACGGAGATGTTGTTCTTTTCAACAGGCACCCCAGCCTTCACAAGGGAAGCCTCATGGCGCATTATGTAAGAGTTCTGCCGGGAAGAACTTTCAGGCTGCATCCGGCCGTTGCAACGCCTTACAATGCAGACTTCGACGGAGACGAAATGAACATCCACAGCCCCCAAACAGAAGAGGCGCGCTCCGAAGCTAAAATCCTTCTTGAGGTTAAGAAAAATCTTATCTCTCCAAAAAATAACACCAACTGGATAGGGTGCATCGGCGACGCGATAACAGGGGATTACCTTCTCGGCCTTAACCAGTTCACGAATGATGAGGCAAACCAAATACTTTACAAGTCAGGGATAGATTACGGGTTCACAAAAAAGAATGTTCCGGGAAATGAAGTTTTCTCTAAGATACTTCCAAAGGTAAGCTTCTCAAACGGCGTGGTCAAGATAAAGGACGGCGAAATTGCCTCGGGAATAATAGATAAGAGCCTTTTCGGAGACGAAGACGGGGAGCTGATAAAAGTAATAGACAAGGAATTCGGGCGAAACGAAGCATTCGAGGCGATAAGGGGCGCATTTAACATTGGAAAAACGTATCTCACTGAACGCGGAATTACGATTGCATTGGATGACTTGGATGTAGAACAAAAAGTCATAGACCTCAGCAACGAGATAATAAAGAAGGCCGAAGAAAAGACGAAAGAAATCATCGCGGCATACAACAACGGCACGCTTGAAATAATTCAGGGGAAGAGCAAAGAGGAATCCCGAGAGATAAGAATTTTGAAAGTCCTTAACGAAGTGCGAACGAAAATTGGAGATATTGTGAAACGTGAGTTCCCCGAGGAAAATCCTGTCACGCATATGATTCGCTCAGGGGGAGGCGGAAACATACTTAACATAACGCAAATGGCTTGCTGCGTCGGACAGCAGGACCTTGAAGGAAAAAGAATTGATATTGGATACAGCGGAAGGACGCTTTCATTTTTCAAGCGCGGAGATCTTTCACCAGAATCAAAAGGGTTTATCAAGAGTCCTTTCAGCAAGGGGCTGAAGCCCGATGAGTTCTTCTTCCAGTCAATGACGGGACGTTCAAGCCTTATGGATACTGCATTGCGAACTCCAAAGTCCGGATATCTTTACAGAAGACTTGCGAACGCACTTCAGGACCTTAGGGAAGAATATGACGGGACTGTGCGAGACAGCAACAACAACATAATCCAGTTTGTTTATGGAGATGACGGACTTGATGTTTCTAAACTTCATGAAGGAGGGAAACTTTCTCCCGGAGAAGCTATAGGAGTCATAACTTCACAAAGTTTCGGGGAGCCTTCGACGCAAATGGTCCTTAGGACGTTCCACTTCGCGGGAGTCACTGAAATGCAAGTCACGCAGGGGCTTCCAAGACTTATTGAAATCTTCGACGCGCGAAAGAAGCCCAGCTCGCCTAAGATGGAAATCTATCTCAAGCACGAATACAACAATGAAAAAGATGCAAGAAGTTTTGCTGAGAAAATAAAAGAGGTCACAATAAAAGATCTCGCATCAGAAATAGACCTTGATTTCACCAACAAAAGAATCGAGATAAAACTTGACAAAGAAGGATTGAGACAAAGCCACACCAGCCCAAAAAAAGTTGTTGAAAGACTTCACGGGCTTGGGTTCGCTGTTAAAGAACGCGGCGATTCAATCTCAATAAATGCATCAGAGCAGGAGTTCCGTGAGATTTACCAGCTGAAAGAGAAGCTTAAGAAGACAATTGTTTCCGGCGTTAAAGGTATAAAACAGATTCTTATAGTTAAGAAAGATCGCGATTATGTTATCATGACTCTTGGGACGAATCTCAAGAAAATGCTCGAGATGAAAGAGGTCAACGCCGACAAACTTTTGTCAAACGATCTTCATGAGGTCGCGGCAGTTTTCGGAGTCGAGGCCGCGCGACAGCTAATCATCGACGAGATTCAGCAGGTTTTGAACACCCAAGGACTTAATATTGACAAGCACCATTTGAAACTTGTCTCTGATGCCATGACAAATACGGGAGAAGTCAAGGGGGTCACCAGAATAGGAATCATTGCGCAGAAGTCCAGCGTCCTTGCGCGCGCGACTTTCGAGACTCCTGACAAGCAGTTTGTAAACGCGTCGATAAAAGGAAACAAAGACCGGCTTACAAGCGTCGTTGAAAATGTTATTCTTAACCAGCCCGTGCCGATTGGAACAGGGCTTCCTGGCCTTCTTGTTGAAGTCGTCGGACCGCTCACTAAAAAAGATGCCGAGAAGAAAACGGCAAAGACGAAGGTTGTCGAAGATACTACAAAGTAAAAATTTTTCAGATAGATTTATAAAAAGAAAAAATAAAGTTTCTATATTCACATGGCAAGCACGATTGATATGCAGGACATGCGTTACCTGAATCTTTTTGAAAGGATAATGAAGATAAGAACGCGGTATTGTTTCAAATACAATGAGAACATAGTTTTCTGCGTTCCCAGGCAGTTAGTTTCAAAAGCGATTGGCGAAGGCGGGCGCAACATCAGAAAGATGAGTGAGATTCTCGGGAAAAGAATAAAAGTTGTCGCGGCGCCCGAAGGAATTCGCGACGCAGAGAGATTCATTCAGGCGATTGTAAATCCTGTGACTTTCAAAAATCTTGAACTGCGTGACTACGAATTTGTTCTTAACGCCGGAGAAGGCAAGGCCGCGCTGATTGGAAGAAACAA
>CAYXWJ010000060.1:0-3100 GCA_964468775.1 Candidatus Woesearchaeota archaeon | reverse complement strand
ATTTAATGAAGAAACAGGTGGTTTATATTTTAGTTTCGTTATTTGTTGTTGCAGGAATTATTTTTGTTTCATCAGTAAATCCTGACTTGAATCATGATGGAACCGTTAATATAACTGACTTACAGATCCTTGCAGCACATTTTCAGGGCAAAGGAAGCTACAACATGAGTTATGATTTGAATAATAATGGGAAGGTTGATTTGTTCGATGTTGTCGCGGAGGCGAAGAACGTCAATACATCAGTGGCCACCCCCTACTTCAGTGACGGGTTTGAAAGTGAAGGTGTAAACACCCAACCAAATTATTCAGAAGGTGGCTTTTCGTGGACAGGGGGCTATGGCACGGTCTCGGATCTGCTTGCGCATAGTGGCGCCCACAGCATGAGGCTCCGCTACAACAAGTTCAGCACAGACTTGACCCAGGACGCCACGAACGAACAGCGGTTCAGTTTTCCGAATAGCACAGAAGTCTGGTTCCAGTACTATGTGTACTTCCCGAGCGGCAACGAAGGTTTGGGCCTGAATCGCTACGAACAGCGCGATGCCACCGGAGGGAATAACAACAAGTTCCTATCGCTCTGGGGGGCTGATTACCAAGGAAAGCCCCGTCTAGCCTTCCAAACGTGGTCCGCTTCCGGAGACAATACCATCAATATTTGCCGTAGCGAAGGAGATGGCGGCACTAGTTGTGCGTATCCAGGTAACTACGGACATCCGCTTCCACCGGGAGGGTTCAACGGAGGGGATTTCATCATAGGGGACGGTGACCGTGGGCGCTGGATTCAGATTCGCGCCCACATCAAAGTAGCTGATTTCGGTCTCTCAAATGGTCTCGAAGAGTTCTGGAAGGACGGCACAAAGCTTATCTATATCCCAGATGACCCTCTTTACGATACATCTGATGTCGCGAACTATCTAGAAAAGGGTTACGTAATGGGCTGGGCGAATAGTGGCTTTTCCGTCGATACGTCCGTGTTCATCGACGACTTCAAGTTCTATACGAGCGATCCCGGCTGGGGTTATTCTTAATTAGATTTTCACCAATTCAACTTCAAAATTCTTTTTTACTAGGTCTATGAACTGACTTTCATTTTCCTGCGCGATGTTGCATCCTGCTGCGAATTCGTGGCCGCCAACTTCTCCGCCTATTTTCTTGACTATAGGGTCGAGGACTTGTCGGACGTTTCTTCCGGAGCGGCCGACGCTTCTTGCAGAGACCTTCACCTTGTCATCGTAATGGGCCATCGCAATTATGACTGTTCCTTCATCATAAACCAATGAGTTTGAGAGGATGCTTGCAATCGTTCCAATTACAGTATCCCTAATTTCGCGTTTTGCATTTATCAATACAAATCCTTTTCCTTCAATCTTGTCTGCGTTTTCTGCGAACTCCAGCCCTGATATTATGTGCTGTTTGTATTTCATATGGATATCCTCTGCTTGCTTTTTTGCTTCAGGAATCTCCATGCAAAATTTGAGGGCAACGTCACTTTGTCCGAGCCGGGAACACGCATTTACCCGTGCAGAAAGCTCGCGGGCATCTTCCATCTTGTTGAAGAACTTTATTAAAAAAATATCCCCTATTATCTCTTTGTTTGCTTTTGGATTACGGAGCATTATTCCTGTCACGAGCCGCTTCATTTCATCTTCTGTCAGTTCTATGAGGTTTTTATAGCCTCTTCTTCCTATAGGTTCTATTCCTGCTTCCCTCAAAAGTTCCTTTGCTCCTTCGCTGTTTCCAGTAACCCCTGGGATGTATGGCTGAGAGCAGTATTCAAGCGCGCGATTCAGGGGCCGCGTAGCCGGATATATCATAAGTCCCTGCCTTTTCGTAATTTCGCTTTCAGCAAGGATGTTTCCGAGGTTTCCTTCGATTTCATTTTCCATCAGGTCCCCTATCATTCCAAGGACTGCAAGCTTTGCAAATTCTGTAGTGCTTTGATCCATCTGCTTACAGAACAGATATACAAGGCCCGCCGAACTTATTCTTTCATTTCCGTTGAGATGAGGATTTACCATTTCGATATTATTAGGTATATCTGTTATTAACTCGTGATGGTCTATTATGAAGACTTCTTTCAGGCCCGCTTTTTCAATGTGCCCGAGACTTCCCGAGGCAAGGTCAAGGAACAGGACAAGTTTATCTTTAGGGAGGCCAAAAATGAATTCCTCGCTGAGGGATTTTACGATTTTCGCTGTGAATCTTCTGTCGAGTTTTTTTAATGTCTGAATCATTATTGCTGCAGAAGTTATTCCATCTGTGTCAAAATGGCTCACGACAAGAACTTCTTTTTCTGCCGACAGGTCCAGAAATTTTTTCGTAATTTTCTTTATACTTTCATTCAGAGATTCCTCTTTTTCCATTGTAAAAGATATAATTATTTAACAGGTACGCCGTGATATTTTTTCAGCTTTCTTAACTGGGAGAATATTCTTGTTTTTTCACGCAAAGCCCGCTTGTCCTGCTTGTTTTTTTCAAGGTGAGCGTCTATTCTCCTGAGCTTTTCCTCAACATTTTTCAAATCATGACTCTCATATGCATTTTTTTCCTTAAGAACTCTTGATATTTTTTTCCCGTGCTCTGCAGGATGAATATTTTCTTTCCTTAGGGCCTCGCCTATTTTTTCAGATGTGTTGCCTTTTCCGGCCAGCTCGAGAACCCTTTTTTCAAAGTCGGCCTGCGAAAGCTTTTTGGCCTTGCTAGAGGACTCTTTTGTCTCTTTCTTCTCTTCTGGTTTTTTTGGCATTATATTTAGTAAAAGATTTTGTTTTTAAAACTTTGTATTTAGATTGTGAATAAATCTTTAAAAAATCCTTTTTCCTGTTGTTTTAATGAAAAAGAAGATGGTTTATATTTTAGTTTTGTTATTTGTTGTTGCAGGAATTATTTTAGTTTCTTCTATTAATCTTGACTTGAATCATGACGGCACGATAAACATTACGGACCTTCAACTTATTGCTTCACACTTTCAGGGAAAAGGAAGCTACAATGTGAGTTATGATTTGAATAATGACGGAAAAATTGATTTGTTCGATGTTGTCGCGGAGGCGAAGAATGTCAATACATCAGTGGCCACCCCCTACTTCAGTGACGGGTTTGA
>CAYXWJ010000059.1:0-3212 GCA_964468775.1 Candidatus Woesearchaeota archaeon | reverse complement strand
TTTCGTTTGTGAGTCATGGAACAAGCGGTAGCATTTTTGTTTGGTGTTATAGTGTTGGCCCTGGGATTTCCTGTAGGGAACTTGCTTGCGCGGGCGGCAAAAGACGAACTTAAAGAAGGAAACAAATGGTTTGGCGCAATAATAATTCTTAGCCTGCTTGGAACAATTGTAGGACTAATTGCCAGAAACGACGCGGTTTTGTTTTCATTCGCATTCATTGCAATAGTGACGAGCAGAAGTTTGTAAATAAAAAATAAAAAACGAGTTTAAATTAGCTGGTATAGCTATCTTCTCTTTTTCTTTTTTGCTGCTTTCTTTTTTGCCATGGCATCGGCACCCCTTTTTTGTTGATAAAAATAAGTTCTTTGTATTTTTAAATTCATATAACTACTAAAAAAAGAATTCAAATTTCTGAATTAGAAACATTTTAAAAATGCGGTGAGCATTTCATGAGAATGTTGTACTTAATCGGGCTTGGATTGAGCGAGAAAGGGCTTAGCAAGGGAGCGGCCGATGCTGTAAAGAGAGCGGACAAAGCCTATCTTGAGAATTACACGGTTGAATTTCCTTATTCAGTCAGCACCCTTGAAAAAGAACTTGGCGTGAAAATTTTTCCTGCGAACAGGGATCTTGTTGAGCATGCGAAGGAACTTATTTCAGAAGCTGTAAAGAAAGACGTTGCGCTTCTTGTCTACGGAAGTCCGCTGATGGCCACGACACATATCGCGCTTTTGGAAGAGGCCCGAAAATCAAAAGTCAAGACGAAAGTTCTTCATGCGGCCTCTGTTTTTGACGCCGTCGCCGAAACCGGCCTGCAAGCCTACAAATTCGGAAAAACGGCATCGATGCCAAAGTTCCCTGCTGAAAGTTATCTCGAAATTTTGGAAGGAAACCAAAAGATAAAGGCACATACTCTGATACTTGTAGATATAGGATACAAGTTTAAAGACGCGCTTGCGCGCTTGGGAGATGACGCGAATAAGAAAAATGTAAAGTTGGATAAAATTGTTGTCTGTTCGCGCCTTGGGAATAATGATGGAAAGATTGTTTATGGAAGCCTTGAAAAATTACAAAATGAGGGAATTATGGCGCCGTTCTGTTTTGTGATTCCAGGGGAATTGCATTTTCTAGAGAGAGAAGTTTTGGAAAATTTTAATAAGTAAATTTCCATTTAATTTTTATGTTCGGTCTTGAAAAAGAAGAGGTGAAAGTTTTGCGCGCACTGAATTCTCCGAGGAAAATTCAGGATTTCCTCAACAAGATTCCGATAAATTTTGAGGAGCAGGGGGACACCTGCATGTCACCCCGAAGAGTCCTGAAGGAAAACAAAGCACACTGCATGGAAGGCGCGATGTTTGCTGCAGCTGCTTTGAGAGTCAACGGAGAAAAACCCCTCGTCGTGGATCTCGATACAACTGATGATGACGATGCACATGTAATTTGTGTTTTCAAAAGGAATGGCCGGTGGGGGTCTATAAGCAAAACAAACCATGCAGTATTAAGGTATAGGGAACCTATTTACAGAGACATCCGTGAGTTAGCCATGAGTTTTTTCCACGAGTATTTCAAGGACAGTGGGAAGAAAACATTAAGGAGATATTCTGTTCCTGTAAATCTTTCGCGGTTTGACAAAATCAACTGGATGACCTCTGAAAAAGATGTCTGGGAAATCCCTGAATATCTTGTGGACGTGAAACATTTCCCAATACTGACGCGAAAGCAGATTGCGGGACTCCGGCTTGCAGACACTCCAGAAATAGAAGCAGGGAAAATCATTGAGTGGAAAGACCCGAGAAAAAATATTCCTGGGAATTAGAACAATCATTTTAAAAATGTTAAGTGCTAATTATCAAGATGGCTAAAGACAATTCAATTGATGCTCAGGAAAAGGAGATTTTGAGGTTTTGGAAGGAGAAAGACATTTACAAAAAGGTCAAGAAGCACAATTCGAAAGGGAAGAAGTTTTATTTTATGGATGGGCCGCCTTATGCGACAGGAAATATTCACATGGGGACGGCATTAAACAAAGTCCTGAAAGACGTCGCTATGCGGTATAAAAGAATTCAGGGGTTTGATGTGTTTGACCGGCCAGGTTATGATACGCACGGACTCCCAATTGAAAACAAAGTCGAGAAAAAACTAGGGTTCATCAGCAAGGAAGAGATTGAGCATTACGGGGTGAAGAAGTTTATAGACCAGTGCAAAAAATTCGCGACGGAATATATAGGTGTGATGAACGACGAATTCATTAATCTCGGGGTCTGGATGGACTTCGACAATCCATACTTAACGTTAGATAAGGGATATATTGAATCTATATGGGACACTTTCAAAAAGGCGGACGAGAAAAAATTGCTTTACCTTGGAAAATACCCCATTCATGCATGCCCACACTGCGAGACAGCCGTAGCTTACAATGAAATAGAATATGAGAAGAAAACAGACCTTTCTGTTTATGTGAAATTCCCGCTTAAGAATGAAAAGAACAAGTATCTGATAATTTGGACCACGACTCCCTGGACGCTTCCGAGCAACACGGGCGTCATGGCGAACCCTAAGTTTGACTATGTCGAGCTTGAGGCTGGCGGAGAGACATGGATTGTTGCAAAGGGGCGGCTTGCCGAGTTTGAGAAAAGAATGAAGAAAAAATACAGGATAAGAAAAACTATCAAGGGAAAATCTCTTGGGGGGCTGGAATATGAAAATCCTCTTGCAAAATACCTAGAACTTCCAAAACTGAAAAATGCATACAGGGTAATTCTTAATGAAAGGTATGTGAATCTGGATGAAGGGACTGGCCTTGTCCATACTGCCCCTGGCTGCGGAAAAGAAGACTTTGAGGCGGGCCAAAAGGCAAAGCTCCCGCTTCTCAGCCTTGTTAACATAGAGGGAAAATTCGAAAAAGAGGCCGGAAAGTATTTTGGGGAAAAAGCTGCAGCGGCCAACAAGGAAATTGTTCGAGATTTAGAAAGAGACGGATTTTTGGTTCACAAGGAGTCCTATACGCACGATTATCCCGTTTGCTGGAGATGCAAAACCCAGCTTCTGATGATTTCAGTCCCTCAATGGTTCTTCAAAATAAGCGAGATAAAATCAAAACTCATCGCGTCAAATAAGGAAGTTAATTGGATTCCTGGTTATATGAAACAAAGAATGAGGGCCTGGATTGAAGGGATTTCAGACTGGCCCATCTCACGAAACAGATACTGGGG
>CAYXWJ010000058.1:599-3228 GCA_964468775.1 Candidatus Woesearchaeota archaeon | reverse complement strand
AATTCGCGGGAAGAAACATAGATTTGGATTTGTAGTCGTATGGGTTTTGCTTATCTCAGGACTTTTGCTAAGCAGAATTTCGGCAAGTTCAATCCTAAACGGAACAAATTTCCTAAGCCAGATATTCTATTTTGGCAGCGCATTGATTTTCTTCTTGTATTGTGTTAGGATATATAGGAAAGGAGAGATAAAAATTTCGTCAGAGTCTTTGATTTTGTTCTCAACAATGGTGTTCATGCTGATTGCAGCACGAGGTGCTCAGAGACTTATATTCACAGTAACACCATTCCTGTGTCTTTTCATAGGGTATTTGGTTTTCAGTCTCTGGAATTATTGGAAAAGGAGCACGGATGACACGATGAAGCTTTTCCTAGTAGTTGCTCTGATCATAGTGATAGTGCTTTCTATATTGAGTTTCAAAGGATTTGTCTCTTCATCAATGGCACAAGCACAGGGAACAGGTCCTTCTGCGAACCTTCAATGGCAGAATGCAATGGCGTGGGTAAGAAACAATACCGCCGCAAACGCGATTTTTGCACACTGGTGGGACTATGGATATTGGGTCGAATATCTTGGAGAACGGGCCACTATCGCTGACGGAGGGCATTTTGAAGGCGCTTATAGAGACCATCTTATTGGAAGATATTTATTAACAGAACCTAATCCGGCTGCAGCTCTGAGCTTCATGAAGTCTAACAATGTTACAAATCTTCTCATAGACCAGTCAGATCTTGGAAAGTATGGCGCATTTAGCATTATTGGAAGCGATAACTCAAGCCAGGATAGATATGCACAGATTCCCGTAATGCCCTCAGACCCTACTCAAACGCGAGAGACTTCTAACGGGACTCTTGAAATTTATTCGGGCGGAACATACATATTCCAAGACATAACTTATACCGGAAGCAACGGACAGCCGATATTCTTGCCACAAGGCCAAGCCGGACTTGGCGCAGTCGGAGTAGAGCTTTCAAACACAAGTGTTCCAGATAGCGCCTTCGGCGTATTTGTATATAACGGACAGCAATACACTATCCCGTTAAGATATGTGGATATGGGGGGCCAGATGTATGATTTAGGGACGGGAATCAATGCGACCGCAGACATAATACCTTCTATTTCAGTCGTTTCGGGCCAAGTTCAAGTAAACCGAGCAGGAGCAGTTATATACCTTTCACCTAAAGTATCAGCAAGCCTATATTCGCAGCTTTATCTCCTAAATGACCCCTTTAATGAATATCCCACTGTGACTCTTGTACATTCGGAGCCAGATCCTCTTGTGAGCAGCTTAAACCAGCAAGGCGCAAACCTCGGAGAATTTGTCTACTATGGTGGATTCCGTGGACCTATAAAAATCTGGAATGTGACATATCCAAGCGATATCGTAAGCCATGAAGAGTTCAGGCGAACAAGCGGGACTTATGCAGAATTTGATAACCTAACCTTTTCTACTAACAGCAGCGCAAGCGCGTGAACAGGAGTTGCATAATCTTTTAAAACAGCGAATATACTCTTTTTTATGGTAAAGCAGAAGATTGCACTATTCCACCCTTGGATAAAATCAAAGGGTGGGGCCGAGAAAGTCGTCCTTGAACTGCTCAAAAATTCAAAGCATGATTATGATTTGTATACATGGATTTATGATAAGGAGAATACGTTCAAAGAATTTGAAGACTATAAGATAAAAATTATTTCGCCCAAGATAGGCAAAAAAGTTTCCAGGAAATACATCTTAAGAGGAATTCTGCCGTGGCTTGGCATGTTCAAAAAAATCCCCCTCGAAAAATATGATAAGCTGCTCATTTCAACTGCCGGAGTCGGAGAACTCATTGTCTTCAAGAATTATAAAAAAGGCAAAACCTATGCATATGTGCATACGCCGCTAAGAGAAGCTGATAAAGACATCATAAAATGGAATCTTGAAAATAGACATGGAAGAATAAAAAAATATGTCTATCTTCCAACAGTTGAGTTTTACAATTTTCTAGAGAAAAAGGCCTGGAAAAAGTTGGATACGGTGATATTCAATTCAGACTTCTCACTTTCACGGGCGAGGAAGAAGAATCTCCTTAAAAATCAAAAAGTCCACATTGTCAACCCAATTATTGACATTTCTAGACTAAAAAGCACTAAAAATAGCAGAGGAAAGGACTTCGTTTATATTTCAAGATTTAACCCTCCTAAAAGACAAGACGTTCTTATTGAAGCATGGAAACAATTCTCTAAAGAAAATCCAGGGTATAGGCTTGTTCTTATCGGGACTCCTGAAGACAAAAAATATTATAAAAAAATCAGGGTGATGGCCCGTGATGATAAAACGATAACAATAAAAGAGAATGTTTCTGACGATGAACTTAGAAGAATAATGGCGAAAGCAAAGGCAGGCATTTTTCTAGGATACCAAGAGGATTTTGGTATTGTGCCCCTGGAAATCATTTCATCAGGAAAACCACTTCTGGCTCCAGATAAGGGCGGATATTTTGAGTTAATAAAAAATCATCCTAACTTCCATAAGATAAAGGAAAAACACATTAAAGATAAGATGGTAAAAGAGGTGGGGAAGGCTCTTGAGCAATTTATAAAAAAGAAACCTGTTAGAAGAAATATAAGAATTAAAACAAAAAACTTT
>CAYXWJ010000058.1:0-589 GCA_964468775.1 Candidatus Woesearchaeota archaeon | reverse complement strand
AACATCTTAGGAAAATGAGAACATACTTGATACATTATGATAAACTTAAAGAACGTAAAAAATTCATGAAATCACAATTAGATGCACAAAAAATGAAAGTGGATTGGTTCATACAAAAAGAATCAGAACCCTACTCAGAAAATGAAATAAGTAAATACTACAAGTATGACAAAAACGACTGGATAAGAAAGGTGAAAAAAGGTGAAAGAAATATCATCCCAAGACCGCTGGGGATTCACGAGATTTGTTTGACTGTGAACCATTTTAAGATAATGAATAAAATTGCAGAGAATAAAGAGGACTACGCTCTCGTGCTTGAAGACGATGTCATACTCACTAAAGATTTTCTGAAGAAACTTTCTCATATTCAGAAACTTCTAAAAAAGAAATCATGGGATATGGTATTCCTTGACTGGTGCGGCGTAATACCTCCTGCCGTAAAAAACCCAGTTCTTGTAGGAAGAGAAAAAGATAGGGATCCTTGGGGTACTGGGGCATATCTTATAAAAAAGAAAGCAGCGAAGAAAATAATGAAAAATTTTAAACGATTCACTCTCGTCATAGATGAAGAATTGAGATACCTCTCAAA
>CAYXWJ010000057.1:0-3228 GCA_964468775.1 Candidatus Woesearchaeota archaeon | reverse complement strand
CTTGGATATTGACGAGCCTGTAGCTTGGGTTTCTTTTTAGAAAAAAGAAACTACACTGGTAGAAAAACTATTATGGGTTGAGAACCTAAGTTACAGTTCTCTGATGAGCCTGTAGCTCAGTCTGGTTAAAGTGCTTCAATGCACGAACCGCCTGAGTTCTCGTTCACATAAAGCGAGCCTGTAGCTCAGTCTGGTTAGAGCACTGCTCTTATATGAATGTAATCCGCCAGGATTATAATCTCTTGGGCATTCTAAGGGAGGCAGGGGTCCGCGGTTCAAATCCGCGCAGGCTCATTTTTCTAAATGATTAGCACAAAATTATTATAGTCTCGGGAAGGTAAACTTTAATGTTATTAGGACTTGTTGGAAAGCCCTCTGCAGGTAAAAGCACGTTTTTCAAAGCAGCGACGCTGGCAGAAGTCGCAATCGCGAGTTTTCCTTTCACTACAATAAAGCCTAACCGCGGAGTGGGCTATGTGAAGGTCGACTGCATCGATAAAGAATTCAACGTTCAGTGCAATCCTAATCACGGCTTTTGTATAGAGCACAAGAGATTTGTTCCTGTTGAAATGATGGATGTTGCGGGGCTTGTTCCCGGGGCCAGCGAGGGCAAAGGGCTCGGAAATCAGTTTCTTGATGACTTGAGGCAGGCAGATGTTTTTATCCATATAGTTGATGTTTCAGGACAAACGAATTCCGAAGGAAAGTCATTGAATGAGGGAGAGGTCCATGACCCTGCAAAAGATGTGGAATTTCTTGAGAATGAGCTTGACCTTTGGTATTACAATATTTTTTTGAAAGTTTGGAAAACCTTTTCGAGAAAATCAGAGCAGGAGAAGCAGAAATTTACCGAGGCGGTTGCAAATCAATTTTCTGGGTTGAAAGTCAATGAAGAGCATGTCAAGGAAGTTCTTCGCGAAGGAAGTTTTCCGGAAAAGCCCAGCTCCTGGACGAACACTGAGTTACGCGATTTTGCTTCTGCATTAAGGAAGAAAAGCAAGCCCACGATAATCGCAGCGAACAAAATAGATTTGCCTGGAAGCGTTGAAAATTATGAGGCACTTAAAGAAAAATTCAAGAATACAATAATTGTGCCCTGCAGTGCGGACTCAGAACTTGCCCTGCGCGAGGCTGCGCGAGCAGGACTGATAGAATATATTCCTGGAGAGACAAATTTTAAGATTCTTAAAGAACTGAACGAAAAACAGAAAGATGCTCTTGAAAAAATAAAAAAGAATGTCTTGGAGAAATTTTCTACGGGGACGGGCGTTCAGAAAATCTTGAACACAGCTGTCTTCGATTTGCTTGGCTACATCGCCGTTTTTCCGGCCGGCGCAACAAAACTTGCGGACAGTAAGGGAAATGTTCTCCCCGACTGCTTTCTTTTGCCTCCAGGTTCCACGGCCTTGGACTTTGCATATTTTTTGCACACGGATTTTGGAAAGAATTTCATAAAGGCCATAGATGCACGAACGAAGCGCGCTCTGGGAAAAAACTATGAGCTGAAAAATAGGGATGCTTTGGAAATCGTTACAAAATAATTAGATTGTGCAATCTTCCAGTTTTTTGTCGTCTCTTATCCTGAGAAAGACAGGGGCGCGAAGCTGCCCATCTTTTGTTATCTCAAGATATTTGACTTCCACGATTATTTTGGGTTTCACATAATAAATTTTCTTAGAAGTTTTGATGTCTTTAACGGCCGGCAACTTTGCTGGATGAAGCTCTTCCGAGAGCGATTTTATAATTTTTTCGTCGAGGCCGGCCGCAACTCTTCCAATGTAAACCAATTTTTTGTTTTTGTATGCTGCAAGTGCCAGCGCGCTTATTGCCCGTTTCTCTCGCGTGTATCCGATGACAATAGCATCAAGCGTTTTGTTGTTTTTTATTTTGAGCCAGGAATCAGTCCTTCTGCCAGGAAGATATTCTCCATCGGTTCTCTTTGCCATGACTCCTTCCATCTTTAGTCTTTGCACGCGTTTCCACAGGGCCTTTCCCTTTCGTGTGTAAGGAGTCAGGGAAATCATTGGAGAAATTTCAACAACTTTTGAAAGGACTTTTTTACGCTCCATGAGGGGAATTTTCATCAAGCTTTTTCCTTTCAGGCTGAGAATATCAAAGACGAATATTGTTGCGGGAATTTCCATGCTCCTTAGTTTTATCTGCGTCCTGTTCTCTATCTGTTCCCGGCTTTGCAAGAGGTTGAAATCTGGCAGATGCTTCTTGTTCAGAATTACGAGCTCTCCATCAAGGACACAATTCTCTTTTATGTTTTTCCAAATGTCGTCAAGTTCAGGATACCTGTATGTTATGTTTTTACCTCTCCTGTTGACAAGCCTGATGCTTTTGCCCTTTTTGAAAATAAGGACTCTTGTGCCGTCGAACTTTGGCTCGAATATATAATTTTTGTCGCCAAGTGTTTCAGAATTTCCTACTTTTGCAAGCATCACATCCATGTTATTTCACGCTCATTTTCAGCGCCTCGAGAAGTTTTTCGGGCTTTGGTTTTGCCTTGTGCTTTTCTGGCTTGACCTTGCCAAGAATCATTTCTTTTATCTTCTCTGCGAACTCATCTTTGTAATCTTCAAGATTAAGCTCTTTCTTGGAGTATTTTCTGATAAGTTGATTAGCGAGTTTCGTTTCCTCGGAAGAAATTTTCGGACGCGCGACTTCAATGCCCTCAACTTTTCGTATCTCACTCTGATAAAGTAATGTTGTCATCAAGAGGATATGTTTGTACGGCCGAATCATCGCAAGGTATTCTTTGTTGCGCATAGTTATCTTCACAACGGCGACCTTCGCGCTGGATCTTAATGCTTCCTGAAAAAGATAGAACGCCTTTTCTTTTTTAGTCTCTGGCGCAACATAATAGCTTTTCTGGAAATAAATCGGGTCTATGTCGGACATTTCTATGAATCCCAAGACTGCCGCGAAATCGCTCTTTGCAGGCTTCAGACTGTCAAGCTGTTCCCTGGTGAAGACTTTGAAGCTTTTCCCGACTTTCAATCCATAAACTACATTGTCCCATGTCACTTCTTTTTTGCATTTAGGACAATACCTTTTGTATGTGATAGGGGTTTTGCATTTTTTGCACAGAAGCTTGAAGCTCACCGTCCTGGGCTCCGTCGCTGAATAAAGTTTTATTGGGATATCAACGAGACCGAACGAGATTGAACCCTGCCACACCGCTTTCATTCTATAAAGAGCATTTTTTTCTTTTTATATCTTACG
>CAYXWJ010000056.1:250-3242 GCA_964468775.1 Candidatus Woesearchaeota archaeon | reverse complement strand
GCTTTCCCCTCGAAATCATAAGATGTCTGCAGGCCAGACGGCCGGGCATGAATGTATCCCGTGACTCCGCCCCTCAGCAGGCAAAAATCCCTGTAGGCAACAGTTTCATAAATGAATGTATTTACCTGAACGCCATCAACGTCTTTAGTCACCCAGAAGAAATTCACTCCCCTCTTCCGGAAAAGATCAATGACCTTGCTGTCTGTCTGGCCGTCAAAATAATCTGTAATTGAAAGCCTTCCAATCTTGTTCAGGTCACTGACGACAACCATGTCAATATCAGAGTCTTGAGTAACAGAATAATTTTGGCCGTAGCCCATCGATCCTCCAAGATAAACTCCACGAGCTATGCCTTCAAGCTGGGAAGAGATTCCTCTTGCTATGGCCAATCGCTTCTCAGTTTCTCCCATAATTAAAAATGCTTGGAGTACTTTAAAAAAATATATGTGCTGCATTTCCAAGAATAATTTTATAAGCATCCATTCTTTACTTTATTCATGAAAAGGGGCCAGATGAAGATGTCGTTTGGAATGATTTTCTCGATAATATTGATAATTATTTTCCTGGCCTTCGGGTTCTATGTGATAAAGGGTTTTTTTAATCTTAGCAACTCCGCACTGGCAGGGAAATTCGTAACAGACCTTCAGAGCAATGTGAATAGCATATGGAAGGGAAGCTACGAGGCCTCCCAACAATACAATTACACTCTCCCAGACAGCATACAATACGTGTGCTTCATCGATCTTTCGTCCGGAGAAAGAGGCCAGTACTCTTCAATGTACAGCGACCTCCAACTGTCCGCATCGTCTACCACAGACAACATGATATTTTATCCAAGAGGTTCATTAAGCCGAGCCTCGGCAATGATAAATCATCTAAACACTACGACCATGGCGACAGAAAATCCCTATTGCATAAAAGCGTCCAACGGGCAAATATCTCTCACTCTAATGATGAACAACGGCGAGAGCAGCGTCAGAATAACGAGATAAAATGAAAATAAATCTTAAGGACCGAGGATATCTACAGATTTCTTTTGCATGGCTTTTCGCAATAATCGCGGGAATAATAATTCTGGCTCTCGCATTTTATATGGTCGGCAAAATCAACAACACCGGAAGTAAAATCTCTCCTACCGTGACAGGAAAACAAATAGGAATTTTGATGGATCCTCTTGAAACAGGATTTGAGAGCTCGGTCACAACATTGACAATTCCTACTGAAACGCAGATATGGAACCAATGCAACAATCTTTCAGGAAGTTTCGGAACCCAGGGAATAAGGCTGGCGCAGCAATCTCAAGGAAAATGGGCCTTCGCAGACTTCCCTTCCACTTTCGAGAACAAATACATCTTCTCAGAGGACGATGTTCAGGGCCAGAATTTTTTTGTCTTCTCAAAATCATTAGACTTCCCTTACAAGGTGGCAGATTTGATATACCTTACCTCGTCTGAGACAAATTATTGCTTCATGAACCCCCCTAAAAACATAACAGACGAACTCACACAACTTAACGAGAGCAACATTTTCCTTAGCAAATGCCCTTCAGGAAGCATCAAGGTGTGTTTCGATTCCTCGCTTTCAGGATGCGACATAAACGTGAATACAAACGATTATTCTGTCTCAAGCAAAGAAGGGACTGTTTATTATTACAATAATGCTCTTATGTATGCGGCAATCTTTTCAAGCCCGCAAGTTTACGAATGCCAAAGCTCAAGGCTTATCCAGAGAGCGAAACAGCTTGCGCAGCTTTACCAGTCAAAGAGCTCCCTTTTGGCCAGCGAAGGATGCCAAACAAACATAAATATTCTGGGATACAAAGCAAGTCTTGAAGGATACACCAGTTCTTTTGATTGGGCTACCTTATCCAGCGATGAAAATCAATTAAATACGCAAAACCGCGCCTCGGAGTGCCAGTTATGGTGAAGCTATTGAACTACAAACCGCCTGAGGAAGACAGAAAAATAAATTCATTTATCCTTGGATTTCTTTCGTCTCTCGGCGTGTTCGTGCTTGCCGCCGCAGGAACTCTTGTGCTTGGATATGTCTTCAAGTCCTTGGGATATTCGACCATAGTAACTATTGTATTATACGCGATTTTCGTTCTCCATTTCAGCAGAGAGATCAAGATGGAAAAACTTTTCAGAAAAGGGTACTGGACAGGATCCATATTTTTCGGACTGTTCAACTTGATAATCATTGTTTTCGGAGGGCTTAAATGGTAAATTCACGGGGCCAGTTGAAAATACAACAGATGACTTTCATGCTCATAGCAGTGACCCTTTTTTTCGCTCTGGCCGGGCTTTTCGTTTTCGTGATACTTTACTCGGGAATCCATTCTCAGGCCCAGGAACTTCAGCAGGAGAACGCAGTCTTGCTTGTGTCTAAACTCGCTAACTCTCCTGAATTCTCATGCGGGAACGCGTTCGGGACCAGCAGGCTGAACTGCATCGACGAAGACAAAGTATTTGCATTAAGCCAAAACATGAAAAAATATTCTAATTTTTGGGGGGTTCAGGCAATAAAGATAATAAAGATTTATCCTTCTGGAAATTCAAATGTTGGATGCACGTCCGCTAATTATCCTAATTGCGGAAAGATAGTGCTTTTGGCAGGCCAGGGGGTTGGAGTTTCAAATTTCGTGACATTGTGCAGAAAAGAGCAAATTCAGGGATCATTTGTAAATAAATGCGATCTTGCGGAGCTTGTGGTGAGTTATAATGGCGGATAAGAATAAAGGACAGGAAGAGATGGTTGGGTTTGCAATAATAATGGTGATAGTCGTTATAGCGATCCTTTTTTTCCTTGTTTTCGCGTTCAATGGGAATTCTTCTCAAAATGACCAAAGTTTTCAGGTAAGCAATTTCCTGCAGTCTGCGATGCAAGTTACCACCAATTGTAGTAGCAATTATGCACAGAATTATTCTGTACAGGATCTTATTTCGGAATGTGCCAGTGGAAACAGCTGCGGAAAGGAAAGCAGTTGTGCCCT
>CAYXWJ010000056.1:0-240 GCA_964468775.1 Candidatus Woesearchaeota archaeon | reverse complement strand
ATGCTTGATTCAGGCTGGAATATACAGAATGGAAGCGCGGTAAAAGGATATGAGATGGATATTGTTTCAAACGGCGGAAGTCTTATGAGCTTCAAGAAAGGCCAGCAAACTAATGCTCATATAGGGGCACCATACAACTCTGCGTCCATAAAGGCCTCTCTCCGAGTTTATTATTAAACTTTGAAGTTCACAGTCAGTGTGTCTACAGCGAGCTCCGGCTTGTGTCGTATTCTGTTCTTT
>CAYXWJ010000055.1:0-3244 GCA_964468775.1 Candidatus Woesearchaeota archaeon | reverse complement strand
ATTATTATTAAAATCACGAATACAACAATGGTCGCAAGATACAGTAAAAAATGACTTTCCGGATTCGGGAAAAAGAATAGTACTGTCAGCCCAAATATCACTACAATAGGAATCCAGATGTTTTTGTCCATATTTAAGACAAGAATACATAGTTAAAAATATTATCTACATGAAGAAATCTGACACTGTTTTGTGATTATGCAATTCTTTTTCTGAGAACCACAGAGATATTTCTTTTTTAGCATTTTCCGGAGTATCTGAAGCATGGACAAGGTTTTTTACCATTACATCATTTGAATTTGCGTAAGCTTTTGAAATATGCGCGAAATCTCCGCGGATTGTTCCAGCAGGGGACTCGTTTGGATATGTTGAACCCACAATCTTTCTCACAACGTTTATAGCATCTATACCTTCGAGCACTATTGCAACTATAGGGCCTTGCTTAAGATATTCAACTAACTCTGTTCTGACATTTCTTCCAAATTTTTCCTCAACTTCTTTGTATCTTTCATCCAGCTCAGGCCCGTAATGCTGTCTTGCAAATTCTTCGTCGGCCCAAACCATTTTCATTGCAATTATCTTTAGTCCGGCTTCTTCAAACCGTGAAATTATTTTTCCTACAAGGTGCCTTGAAACGGCATCCGGCTTCAGCAAAACAAGTGTCCTTTCTTTCATGAAGGTTTTTTGAAAGAGGAGTTTATAAATTTTTATAACAGATAATTATTTAACTTTATCTCTTATGTTTTGTTATGGCCGAGCCGGAATACATAAGACTTGCAAAGGAAACTGAAATCTGCAAGGCTTGCAAGAATATTGTTGTCGGAAAGGGAAACCTTCATGCTTCCATAATGTTTGTCGGCGAGGCGCCCGGAAGAAAGGAGGATGAACAAGGAATTCCTTTTGTCGGTGCGGCAGGGAAAAATCTTGACGGACTTCTTGAAAAAGTCGGCCTCACGATGGATGATGTTTACATTGCGAACATTTTGAAGTGCCGGCCTCCTGAAAATAGGGACCCTCTGCCTGAAGAAATAAAGGCGCACACGCCTTGGCTTGTAGAGCAGATAAAAAAGATAAAACCGAAGGTGATTTGCTCTCTTGGAAATTATGCAACAAAGTTTTTTCTCGCTAACGGAGATGTTGATAAAATGGATTCAATGCCAGGGATTACAAAAGTTCATGGAAAAGTTAGGGAAATAGAGTTCAATGGCCTTAAAATAAAACTTATCCCTCTGTTTCATCCTGCGGCCATAATTTACAGGCGCGCGCTTCTGCCTGAATGGGAAAAAGACATGGAAATTGTCAAGAAAGAAATTAAGGAAGAGCAGAAGACGCTTATTTAATCCTTACAAAATTGTTTTGTACCAGAAATTCTTCAAGTTCGCAAGGCTTTTCAATCGCCTCTCGTGTTCCTGCTTTTTTTATGAAATATCTGGTAGTATATTTTACATTTTTTGAGGGGTCTGAATCATTATGTTGTACCGGGCCGCCGCTAACTTTCCAGAGATAAATCTGATTTCCATCATAACCCTGCCAAGAATCCTGTCCGAAGAGAGGTAATTCCGCCAGGCCAAAGTTTTGCATTGCCTGATTTCTTAGGGCCCGGTCTTCTTCATTGAATGTTTGATAGTTCTCACTTCTATTGCATGATATGTCAATCTTATTCGTTTTGGATAGAAATTCTTTTGAATATGTAATTTCATCACTTATAGCCATAATAATTTTCCAATTCTCAGATTTATATTAATTATTGTGCTCAGAAATATGTTTTTCTTTTTCATGCTCTTGAGCTAAAGCCGGCCGAACTTTAACAGGCTTGTAGCTTGCGCCGAAAGTTTCAGCTCCGCAATGAGGGCACGTTTTTTCGAGAGTGTAGATGTTGCATGCTCTGCATTTGTAAATTTTCATTTAAGATTTAAGATGTATTCTCTTAGGTAAGGATGGAAAGAGGTTGTGAAATATTTTTCAAGCTCTTCAGGCTTAACCCACTTCAACTCTTTAAGGTCTCCTCCTGCTTTCTGTTTTCCCCTTCTTACCTCGCAAAGGAAATATATAGCAAAAAGATCTTTTTTTTCAGGGTATGTTTTTGAGAATATAGATCCAAGATTTCCCACTTCCAGTCCGGTTGTTTGTTTTATCTGTTCTTTAAATGCCTTACTTACATCCTTCCCCTTTTTTAATTGTCCTCCTGGAAAAACCCAACTAAGTTTTGGGATGTAGGGATCATTTTCCCTTCTTCCAATTAGGATTTTTTTCTTTGCCGGATCATAAATAACTCCCAAAAGTATTATGTTAAACGATTGCATCTTTTCCATATAATTTGATGAAAATCTTCGTTTTTAAGTCTTACGATTGTTAAATTCATTTCGTAAAAAATGTCGCGAAAAAATCCCTTTTTTATTTACTTCTTGAGAATACTAAATTCTGCACCGTCGGACTTTGCTGACTTTTCCAGGCCCTCTAAGATTTTTTTCATTTCGCCGTCTGCTTTTTTTATATCCTCTGATTCCATCCGGAATGAATATTTTCCCGCCGAGATATACTTCACTTCGGCATCTTTTATTTTGCCTAGAATCCTTTTTATAAGCTCTATCCCATCGGGGCGCGTTGTGGTGAATGTGATCTCTCGCTTCAATATTGCCTTCTTCTTTTTCTGCGCATTTATAATTTCAAGAATCTTTTTAGTGGGTGCTGTGCCTGCTATTTTCTCGAGCGCTTTTGGGTCTGATTTTGCCGCTTCCATAAAATCATAAAGATTTTCTTTCTCTGAAATTTTGTCTATTAGGGGTTTGGCTTTGTCCCCGAGCACGCTTTTAATTATGCTCATATAAGTTTTTTCCTGCTTATGCTGTTCAAGAACTTCTTTCTGCTCTTTTTGCGTCACGCGCCTGAACGATAGGTCAATCCTGTCGCCTGAGATTCTCAAGACTTTGCAAACTATTTTCTTTTTTGGAACCACATAGTCCCTGATATTCCTGATTCTGCCCGGCGCAACTTCGCTGAATGTTATTGTACCTTCGCCATCACCTTCTATCTTTACGAAAACATTAGTCCCGACTATCCTGTCTACCGTGCATAAGACTACATCGCCTTCTTCCAGCTGTTCCATAAAAATATGAGAAATAAAGGGGTTTTAAAGATTTTGATAGGGCGATAAGGCTACAAATCTTTAAAAGTTTCTTTCTCTTTTCAATTTAATGAAGAAACAGGTGGTTTATATTTTAGTTTCGTTATTTGTTGTTGCAGG
>CAYXWJ010000054.1:1769-3324 GCA_964468775.1 Candidatus Woesearchaeota archaeon | reverse complement strand
TCTCTTCCTACGGGAGAAGAACAGATTGAACTTGTCGACGAGGTAAGAAAGGCAACAGAAGAATATTTCTCAGCGCGAGAGAGATAATAACCTTTTTAAACCAACTTTTACTAATTTTTAAATGTTCTATTTGGCGGAAATTCAGGACCATGTAAGAGTCGAGCCGAAGCTGTTCGGGCTGCCCACTTTGGAGGCCGTCGACAAGCAGCTGCGGGAGACTTACGCAAATTATTATGACAAGGAAATGGGAAAGGCTGTGGCGGTCATTGAGGTAATCAGCGTCGGAGAAGGAATCTTAATCCCAGGAGACGGCGCGGCATATTACAATACGCTTTTCAGGCTTCTTGTTTGGAAGCCAGAGATGCACGAACTTGTCTATGGAATAATTTCCGAGATTACGACCTTCGGCGCGTTCATAAATATGGGAGCCATGCGGGGAATGATACACATAAGCCAGACTATGGAAGATTACGTGAGCTTCAGCAAATCTAACGCACTCACAGGGAAAGCCACAAAGAGAACATTGAAGACAGGGGATTTATGCCTCGCGCGGATTGTTGCAATAAGCCATAAGGGAAACGAGCCAAAAGTCGGTTTGACGATGAGACAGCCCGGCCTGGGAAAGATAGAATGGATTAAGGAAGACCAGGTAAAGAAAGACCGGGAAGTGAAGAAAGCTCTGGCTGCAGAAAACAAAGCTGCGAAAGGTAAGACAAGCAAAGGAGGAAAGAAATAATGGCTAAACAAAAAGCATGCAAAATCTGCAGCACGATTTATGAAGGAGATAAGTGCCCTCACTGCGGCTCGAAAGAATTCACTGAAAGTTTCAAAGGCCGCATCGTTGTGCTCGACCCTGAAAAATCAGAGATTGCGAAAAAGCTTGGAATAAAAAGCAAGGGAAACTTTGCGATGAAAACTCGTTAGTAAAATGGAACTTAAAATAATTCAAGAAACTGAAAACCCTCTTTTCGGAAGAAAGGAAATCGTTGCATCTGTTGCTTCTGAAATAGCGCCGCCCCGCACGGAAATATTGTCTGCACTTTCAAAAAAATTCTCTGTTCCTGAAGAGAACGTAAAAATAAAAAGAATCCTGGGGAATTTTGGCTCCAAAGAGTTTGATGTGATGGCCAACGTTTACTCTTCGGCCGACGAAAAAAATGCTGTTGAGATAAAAAAGAAGAAAGAGGCCGAGGCGGAGAAAAGAATGGCAGAGGCTGCGAAGGCTGCTGAAACTCCTGAAGAACCCAAAGCGGAAGAGAAGATAGTTGAAGAGGAGAAAAAAGAAACCGGAGAAAATAAAGCTGAGGAGAAAACTGAATAATGGCAAAAGGAGCAGTAAAAAAAGGAAAGAAGCCCCACAAGAACAAGCCCACAAGCAAAAAGTATACTAAGTACAAAATAGAAGGCGATTCCATAAAGCATGAAAGATTCTGTCCGAGATGCGGACCCGGAGTTTTTCTTTCAAATTCACAGGGAAGGCTTTACTGCGGAAGATGCCATTACAGCGAATTCCAGAGCAAGCCTCAAACGCCGGCAGGCCCGGAAAAGAAGTAAT
>CAYXWJ010000054.1:0-1669 GCA_964468775.1 Candidatus Woesearchaeota archaeon | reverse complement strand
TTTTCTTTCTGATTTGTCTTTAGACTTTACCCACAGATTTTTCCCAGGAAGATTTTTGTCGCATATGCAGCTAAATCCTACGATTTCTCTTCCACAATTTCTGCATATGTATTTTGATGGGTGCATTTTATTTCAGATCATAACCCTGGGAGTCGCTTCAGACCAGTTAAATTAGTATGATCTGAAGCTCCTCCTGGGGAAAAAGAGGTGATACTAAACTGAAGCCTCCTGACTATATAAACCTTTCTGTCTTGTTACTTCTAAAAAATGACAGAGCATTCTGAACATAGAGTAGTTAAACTCAATTACTACTTTTAAATTTGTTAGGTACCACAAAATAGGAAGTTAGGAACTACTAAGAAACTCTACCAGTAAAAGAATCCAAAGGATAACCACATTCTGTGCAATAAACGTCGTAACCTTCTCGACCTGCTAGAGGATGCCCTTCAAAAATCGATAAGTCATCCTTTATTTTTGGAGGACCCACCACTATTTTCTTACAACCTGTATCACATTGATATGCAATCTTTTGTAAGGGCCTTTTTATCCCATATATCGTAGAATATCTATTTTTATCGACAATAACTATATCATTATCAGGAAATAATTCTTTTAAAGCATCTAAACTATCTACGACTTCCCCAGAATGTTCAGACGTTGCAGACAAATGCCACAATGTTCTCTCAAGATCTCCTGGCATATGGGGTGGTAAGAAACTCATCTTTATATCTATAGATCTAAATTTAAAAATATTATTGAACTACAAAACAATTATAAAACTCGCTGTATTGGATACGAGATGGAAAAAAATGAGGCGAAGCCGAGCGTGAAACAGGAACAAATCCATGACATCTTGTTCAATAGGGAAATTGGATGGCAAGAAATAATCTATGACTTAATAAACACGGAACAACTCGATCCGTGGGACATAAATATCACAATTCTTACAGACAGATATCTTGAAAGGGTTAGCTCGCTTGAGGAACAGGATTTTTTCATTTCGAGCAAGGTCCTTTACGCGGCCGCGCTGCTCCTGAGAATAAAATCGGAAATTCTTCTTAACAAATACATAAAAAGCATAGACGAAATTCTTTTCGGAAAAAAAGAGTCTCCCGAACCAAGGAAATTAGAGCGCATAGACCTTGAAGAGGCAATCCCTGAACTGATTCCACGAAGTCCTGTTCCAAGAATGAAGAGGGTCACATTGCAAGAGCTTATGGCCGCGCTGAACAAAGCGATAGTCACAGAGAACAGAAGGATAAAAAAGGAAATTGGAAAGACTAATGCTCTCAGGGAATCTTCAATTTCTCTTCCGAAAAGGCGATTCAGCATAAAAGACAAAATAAAAGAAATCTACGAATCTCTTTTCAGGCAGCTTAAGGACGAAAACAAAAGAAAAAAAATCTCCTTCACAGAATTTGCTGGAAATGACAAAGACGAAAGGATAATCTCGTTTTCATCGCTGCTTCATCTCGAACATCAAAAAAAAGTTTGGCTTGACCAGGACGGCCACTTCACAGAATTTTACATCTGGCTAAAGGAAGTCTTTTTCAGAAACAATCCTGACCCATTCGCAGAACTGAGGGAACAAGTAGAAGAGCAGATGGAAAAACTAAGTCCCGAAAAAAAGAAGCGCCTGAAAAAAATTGGCAAAGATTTCGGGAATCCT
>CAYXWJ010000053.1:0-3462 GCA_964468775.1 Candidatus Woesearchaeota archaeon | reverse complement strand
TTTCCAGGGTTGTCTCAGAACTTAAAGAGGGAATGAGAAGGCCTTGCTGCTGGGCCGGATGCATACACAGAAAAGACAAGAAAATAAGCCCGTCGGTTCAAGGAATTCTAAACAAAAAAAATCAAAAAAATAAAATAGTAGAAGATTGGCGGGAAAAGAGAATGGAACATATCGGGAAGCTAATCAGGCAAGCAGACCCTAATGCCAAAGAGGAAAGGAAATATAAAATGCCTTCAAAGCCCGCGGGGGTTCCTGTATGGTACGACAACGGAATGATTTGTATCATGGAGGCATTCAAGAATCATTTGAGAATTACTTTTCCAAAAAGAGATTCTATCAAAGACCCAAAAAAATTATTCAACAGATACAGCGCAATGGTTATAGAAAAAGACGACAAAATCGATGACGGGGCCTTCAAGGATATAATCCGGGCCGCAGTGGAACTCAATCAGAAAAAAATTCAGAACAAGCGCAAAGGAAATTCTAAGAAATAATATTAAAACAAGAAACTATATTCTGATCCTTTTCCTTCTTATTAACAAGGTTAGTATGAACGTTACTGCAAACACTATCAACCCGAATATCAGCAGCGAAGTCAAGCTCCAGACTGGATGAACAAATTTTGCTATCACCGCCGCCACGACTCCAATAAGCAGCGAGTAAATAAATTTAGTTATGCTATTCATAGATTATACTAGTTAATCTCCTTTATAAAATATCTTAGTTCCGAATATTTGAAGAGCAAAAAATAATATCAGAATGATCTTTCTTCGCCCATAACATGTTTAGCCCATTCCAACAAATTAATCTTTTTATCTAATCCACTAAACTCTCTCGGCAAAACAGGCATGTCTACAAGTCCCCCTTCAACAATCGCTCGGCGATTTTCTTCAGTATTGTGAGGGCATTCATGCCAATTAGGAGTCTTTTCATTTACTTCCATCCTGCACGGAGAATAAGAATCGGTTATCAGTCCGCATTGATTTCCTTCCTGGTCTATAAGGGATCCGAACATTCCATTAAAACCATAAAAGGGGCAAGGAGGTCTTTTCTTCGGATTGTAAACCTCAGAATTTTTGTTTATCGGCGCGGGAAGATCCATTAATTTAAATCCCTTCCGTCGTTTATATTTTTTATTGTGATAGAACAATGCTAAAATTATTTGAAGAGCGCGAAATAAACTACGCCCGGAATCTGGAAAAGGAAGACTCCAAGATGATAAATTCCGTTTCTCGTGAAATTTAGGAACCATGAAACCCTGTACTGGGGGCCGAAGCCCTGAAGCATGAGAACCATGGCCATTATCATAAGAACAACGCCGAATAAAATCCACGTCCCAACTATAGTATTGTACATCCTGTGGGAGTCTTTGTCGAATGTGCTTCTTATAACGAAAGTCAAAAGGACAGCTATCATAACAATGAAACTTAATGCAAAAGGAATCGCTGCGGGAATATTGATGCTCCCGAAAAAATTTCCTGTTGTTGAAAGCCCGTCGATCGAAAGGAGATTGAACATATCATTAAACAGATACCAAGAGAAAGTAAAAATAAGCACGAGAAGCACGTCAATTCTCCCCGGCTGCTTCCATGACGGGCCAAGCTCAAATTCTTTTATTCTTGCAATCAGGCCCGGCTTTTTAGCAAGCTTGTTCTCAAGCGCCACTTTCTGCTTTGTGTCCTGAATCTCCTGCTTTTCCACCTCTTCCATTCTATGTACAGCAGGTTTGGATTTAAAGATTTAACTGATAGCAACGCTTAAAAACCCGAAATTTCTCATTAAATTACTAGAAGGGCGGACGATTCAGCTGATGTTGATTGAGTGTGACTTTTTCTAGACAAGAAATGATAAGTGTAAGGAGGATAAGATGAAAGTTTATGTAGGAAATCTGCCTTTCAGCGTCGACAAGACCAAGCTGGAGGACTTGTTCAAGCAATTCGGCGAGATAGAGGAAGCAGTAGTTATCTCAGACAAGTTTTCGGGCAGATCAAAAGGTTTCGGCTTCGTGACTTTTAAGAACGATGAGGACGCAAAGAAAGCCATTGAAGAAATGAACGAGAAAGATGTTGAAGGCAGGCCTTTGAAAGTGAATGAGGCAAAGCCATTCGACCCTGACGCGCCAAGACCACGAAGAAATTTCGGCGGAAGAAACGGCGGCTTCAGAGGGGGCGAACAAAGGCATGACCACCGTCACGGCGGATCGGGAAGAGGCTTCAACGGAAAAGACAACGACGTTAAGGCCGAAGCTGATTAAGAACCAATTTGATTTTTTATTTTTTTATTTTATATTTTCCAGAGCAATAATTGTTTTAAAGAAAAAGATTTTTCTTCCTTTATGATTGAAAGGAAAATTGAAACAGAGCTTAAAGTATGCGGCATCAGGGTTGTCAATCAGGATAGTTCGGGAATATGGATAGACGGCTTTAACCGCAAACACGCCGAAAAGATACTTGAAAAATTTCCCCGCGGCAGGTTCAAAAATTCTAGATATGATGTGAGGTTCGGGCCGTTCGAAGAAAAGGCGATTGGGCCAAATGATGACCTAAGAATCACGCGAATCGGCTATGACAACGGAGAAAACATCTGGAGCCCGGCAAGAATTTACATAGAAATGGATTACCAAGAATATGTAAAAGAGGGGCGGAGAAAGATCATCCCTTTTGTGCAATTGAGAACTATCGGATAATCTGATTAAGTTTTGTCCTCGCAAAAAATGCGTCTTCTTTTCTTATATGCTCCCTTATTTTGTCAAGGACCATTTTTCCATCAGTATTCAATGCCGCAGCAAGCTGAGGGCCCCTTTTATTCAGAAGAAAATCTTTCAGAACTTTCCAATGCCCCCTAAGCCGACGATGCTCGTTAACAAGAGTTTTTC
The DNA here is from genome assembly GCA_964468775.1 of Candidatus Woesearchaeota archaeon. GTDB lineage: Archaea > Nanobdellota > Nanobdellia > Pacearchaeales > GW2011-AR1 > ASMP01. Next base: position 587 of record CAYXWJ010000053.1, on the reverse strand, counting down.
CGAATGGAAATTCCTCGCCGGAATTTTCTTCAAACCAATCAAGGAACTTTTCTTCCTTCTCTTCATGAGAATTCCAGTAAGATTCAAAGTCAAGGAGAAGCATCAAGATATTTTCCCTGTCTGATTCGGAAAAGGCCTTTTCTATGTCATCCAGACGCCTCCTAATCACACCATGCTCTTTTTCTATAACCTCTACGGGCAGCATATTGAAAATAAGGCCTGCAGCATTTTAAACATTACGAATTTGAAGATTTCATCGAAATATATTCCAGAAAGTATATATTATAATATCTATATTCCAGTATATATGTTTGGGGGTTCGTATACCAAAATAGGATGATGCTTATGGCCTCTTGATCTTGAAAGGGGCTTTGGCTCAGGAATATAAAAATCGTACTGCCTGATTAATTCCTCAGCAGTGTCCCCTCTGACATGTGCCATGAATCCCTCATTGAAAACTCTTGATCTTTTCCTGAGATATTTCTGGATTTGTCCTCTGTAATCTTCAAGTTCTTTATGAGAAACTTTTTCAGGATATCTCGGGCCGAGCTTAAAACGCGAGGCAAGCTCTCCAGGAGTCAGGCCAA
>CAYXWJ010000052.1:0-3574 GCA_964468775.1 Candidatus Woesearchaeota archaeon | reverse complement strand
TTTGATTCATGGGGATTTATTACATGAGAAAAGACAAGCAGCGCCAAAGCGAGAAAAATTGGTATTCCAAAGTAACTGTTCTGGATTCCGAAGGTGTAATTGTAGGGGGATGCATGAACTGTGCTGCAGCCGCTTCCAATCGAACAAAAGAGCTCTTCTGTCTGAGAAAAGGACAGCATTACGGATGCCGCGAGCGCGATTATGAATATCGCAAGGAGTATCTGGTATTTGTATTTCATCTTTTTGTTAGTGAAGTTTCATTTTTAAAATTTTAGAATCTTATCTTCTTCATCTTTCCGAACTTTTTCGCGAGCTTTTGCATTTGCTTTTGGCTTAGTCCTTGCGACATGTCGCCAGGCGATTTTATCATTTCGTTCAGAAGCTTGTATTGTTTTATAAGCGCGCGCACGTCGCTGCTGTTCACTCCCGCGCCCCGAGCAATGCGGCCGATTCTTGATGTTTGTTTCTCGAGAACTTCAGGGTGAGATTTTTCATAAGGCGTCATAGATTTTACGATGTGCTCCCATTTTGAGATTTTTGCTTCCTGGCTTTCAAGGACATTTTCAGGTATTTTTCCTTTCATGCCAGAAAATCCGGGAATCATAGATTTTATTTTGTCCAATCCTCCAAGCGAGTTCATAGATTTTACTTGTTCTATCACATCATCAAGCGTCAGGCCTTCGCCTTCCTCGATGCTCTTTTGCATTTTCTTCTGCTTTTTTTCATCTGTCACGGAGCGGATTTTTTCCATCAAGGTCTGTAAGTCGCCCATGCCGAGAAGACGGGAAAGGAAAGTTTCGGGATTGAATGTTTCTATATCATTTATTTTTTCTCCGGTTGTTATAAAATAAACCGGCGCTTTAGTTTCCGCACATGCAGTCAGGGCCCCCCCTCCCTTGGCGCTGGAGTCCATTCTCGTGATTATCACTCCTGAAATTTTTACGGCATCAAGAAATTCTTTAGAGAGTCTTTTTGCAGCCTGGCCGATGTCCGCAGGCAGCACAAGAACGGTTTCCGTCGGCTTTATGACTTTTTCAAGATTTTTTATCTCGCTAATCAATTCTTTGTCAAGAGTATGGCGCCCCGCAGTATCTATTATAACAACGTCAAATTCTTTCAGTTGTTTTTCGTAGTTTTTCCAGATTTTTGCAGGATTTTTTTCTTTCAAGTCGATGAAGCAATGAAGCTTGTGCTTTTCTGCGAGCTGCTTTAATTGCTCTGATGCGGCAGGCCTGTGAACATCCAATCCGATAACCGCTACTTTGTGCCCCCTCTTAGAATAATAATTCCCAAGCTTTGCTGTTGTCGTAGTCTTTCCGGAGCCATAAAGCCCAAGTAGGAGGATTCTGTTTTGTTTTTTTCCAGTCAGAAGAGTCAGCTCTTTTTTCTTTCCGAGAATTTCTGTAAGATTGTCATGAAGGACTTTTATCAAGTGCTCCTTTTTTTCTACGCCTTTTATTCTTTCATCAAACGCTGCTTTTCTTATTTTGTCGGAAAGTTCTTTCACGAGAGAAATGCTTACGTCCGCTTCAATCAGGGCGCGCTGTAAATCTCTGATTATGGATTCAACCAGATTCTTGTCTAAAAAGATTGCGTTCGTGACTTTATCTGTCGCTTTCCTGAGAACTTCGCCTAGTTTTTCGAGCATGTTTTATGGAGCCTATTAAGGATTATTAAAGTTTTGGTAGGATTTATAAGCTCCAGGGCCCTCTATATTTATGGCAAAAAAAGGGAATGAAAAACTTGTCTCAATACTTTCTTATTTTCTCATTGGAATCATTTGGTACTTCGTTGATGAGGACATTAGGAAAAACAAGGCGGCAAGGTTTCATGTCAAGCAGGCGCTTAATCTTATGATAATCAGTGTGGCTCTCGGAGTTATCTTTAATATCCTGATGGCCGTGACTCTGGGGCTTTTCTATTTCATCTATGTGGTAGTCCAGATTGGCCTTTTTGTTCTATGGCTAATCGGCCTGGTGAACGCGATAAACATGAAGAAGAAAGAAATACCAATCGTCGGAGAGTTCGCTGACAAATACCTGACGTTTTAACAAAATTCCTAAAGCTTAAAAACAGAAATCGCTCTTTATTCTAATGGAAAAGAAGTGCAAAAAATGCAACGCGAAAGCGACATGCAAGAAATGCGGCATGTGCGGCAAACACTGCATGTGCAAATAAAAGGAGATTTTCTACTTTTTGAATTGTATTAGCTAGAGGTTTATTTTTATAAACCCTAAATTTTTTACTATGAGATGAAAAGAGGTTTGAAGAGTATTTGGCTTTTGGGATTTGCTTCGTTTTTCAACGATGTCGGAAGCAATATGATTGCGCCGATACTCCCTCTCTACATAACTTTTCTCGGCGGCGGCGGAATAATTATCGGGCTTATAAGCGGCCTGCGTGACGGCGTTGCGAGCATTTTCAATCTTGCAGGAGGATGGCTCTCCGACAAATTCGGAAAAAGGAAAGAATTTGTGATTTTTGGTTATTCTTTCTCTTCAATCGCTAAATTTTTTATATATCTTTCAAACACCTGGCCAGGCGTTGTTTTATTTTCTGCCATTGAGCGCGTTGGAAAAATGAGGGATTCCCCGAGGGATGCTATAATTTCCAATTTAATCGGTAAGAAACATAGAGGAGAAGGATTTGGGATAGATAGGATGATGGACAAGTTGGGAGTAGCGGTCGGGGTACTGATTGTCATTGGATTGTTCTGGCTTTTGAACTTCAGCTACAAAGGGATACTTTTGGTCGCGGCCTGTCTTGCAGTTCTGTCTGTTTTTCCCCTGTTTTTTGTCAAGGATGTAAAGACAAGAAAAATAAAGGAAACTTTTTTCAGCGACATAAAAAAGATAAACAAAAATTTGAAGTACTTTATTTTTGTCGCCTCGGTTTTTGCATTCGCAAATTTTAGTCTTTACATGTTCCTGATTTTGAGAGCAGAAGAGATAACAGGCAGCAAAATTCTCGCGCTCCTAATGTATTTTGGGTTCAGCATGGTCTCCTCATTTTTTATGATCCCCTTTTCAAATCTTTCGGACAGGATAGGTAGAAAAAAGGTTTTGTATACAGGATACTTTTTGTTTTTCCTGATGAGCTTGGGATTCGCGTTCTTTAGTTCGACGACTGCGCTTTTCTTGCTCTTCATATTGTACGGGATAGTTTTCGCGACCACAGAATCAAATCAATTGGCGCTCGTTTCAGACCTTGCAGGAGATGACAAAGGAACTTCATTCGGCCTGTTTTACACTCTTACTGGCTTTTTCAATATTGCGGGAGGAGTAATTGCAGGAATTCTCTGGACCATAAGTCCAAAGACAATGTTTATTTACCTCGCAGGGATTTCGCTGCTTGTGCTGATCTTTTTTAAGTTTGCTAAAGCAAAGAATTAATTCTACCAACCAGGATTTTTATCATAGATTTTGAAATTATCGACATAGATATCTGTTTCATTAGTGAAGCCTGAATTTGACCAACCTAGGATGTACCCATTATGGAGTGTGGCAGGGTAGTGTTGACCTGGTATCGGACCAGTAGGGTATACTCTGTCTGCTCCTGTAGCATCCCCGTTGAA
>CAYXWJ010000051.1:0-3626 GCA_964468775.1 Candidatus Woesearchaeota archaeon | reverse complement strand
CTTAACTTCAAAGAAGCAGTAATGATTCTTAAGGATTTGGGTTTATAAATCTTATTGGTTGTCTTTGATGCAACGTACAGAATAATCCATTATTCCAGCATAGTCTGATCCTGTGGCTACTGAGCTCCCAGCATAACTGCTAGTGTTTTCCAATATATATGCATATGCATACGGAGAAGTATCTACCCAAAAATAAGAATCGTATCCTTTTTGAGAGAATGTGCCATTCTCGAGATTTCCCCCTGGCAATGCAGTGAATCCACTTTCATTTGTGGCCCCTGTATTTGGTGAGTACCACTTCCCTGTTCCATCTTCAATAGTCCCTGTCGCTTTCATCTTACCTCCTGTAGAGGGAAAATTCTCCCCACCTAAAGAAGTGAAAAGCGTTTTCCAATCATTGTCAGAAGGCAGATGCCACCCTGGCGCACATGCTGATTTAGAAGAGTTGAAATCATAGAGTCTCCCATAAATACTTTCGTAAGAAGAATCATTATTATAAAATGTAGATCCTTGGATATTATAATCCATATTCTCTGCCATCCATGTTTGATTTCCTATTGTAACAATTTTATAGACATGTCCATCACGCGAATCTGTAAATGTCTCTTCTTGAGTAGGAGGCTGCTGTCCATTCTGCGCTAGGACTTTTTCATAATCAACAAAGGTGACAACATATGGTTTAATCAAAGAGCTTAATGGGCCAGTGTCGATTCCTCCGAAAAGCTTTGCTCCTCCCGTAAGAGTCCAATCGCTGCTGTTAGAGGTAAATCCTAAAGTAGCGTTAGCGGAAATAGTCGGCCCTACAAGACCTTCAAGAAGAAGATTTGCTCTTGCTCCCGCATATGCAGTCAGGTCCCAATCTCCGGCAAAAGACGGCGGTGAAAAGTTAAAGGTGTTTGAAAAATTCTTTCCTGGGGTCCAGTTACCATCCTGATAAGTCAAAGTTGCCTCCAATGTCGCGGCCTGACTCACACTCGTCTGTAAGGTTCCTGTCTTCTGAGAATTTATGCCCACATAAACTTTGAACTCTGGCGTTAGGAAAACAGGAGGAAGAACACTTAATATAACAGGGGATGTATAAAAATCAAATACTGTAATCTCAGTGGAAGGAATAATTGCTCCTATATCAGAGCTCAATGTGAGGTCTGAATTTTCTGTTATCTTATCATCAAGATTAAGTTTTTTAATAGAATGGTGAGAAATGTCTACATCAAGCGAGATGTTTGGAGAAAGCACAATACTTCCGTTTGCAACCACTTGGTCATATGTTGTGCCGGGATTGCCATCCATATCATAAAGGATAACATTATTTAATGTGAAGGTATAACTATCTCCCATTGATGCTGCAGAGACTCCTTTAAGTGAGCTTACTGTTGTTGGCGCACCATTTGCTGTAGAAAAAGGATTCCCGGAGTATGAAAGTGATGCGTTTCCCAAGGCATCTTCTAAAGTTCCTTTAGTCGTTTGAAAAGTTTTTTTGTCTTGGGACACAGAGGTTATTTTCCATATTTTTCCAAAAGGAGTATTATTGCTGAGTCCTGCTACAACAACATCTCCAGGCTCAAAATTATTCATTGGCTGCGGGAAATAGAGAACTCCGAGCGTATCAAACATGTTATTGGCCTCGTCGGCAGACAAAGTGTAAGTATTCCACAGATTCTTATCTTGCACGTTCCAAGATTGTGTTGTAGATGCTCCATGCGTGTCCGTCACTTTGACTTCCATCGGAAAGCTTGTTGTAGTCTGCACTTCAGCGCATGTCCCTGAAATCATTCCTGTATTCGACACCGTAAAGCTACTTGGAGATTGGACAAGAGAATAACTTGCTATACGGTCGCCGGAATCAGGATCAGAGGCCTGCACCTGATATGAATAGAGATAAGTTTCCTGACATGTTGCCACAGGGGCAGAAGATATTGAAGGAGCGTGATTCGTTGCTGGCTTCGTCGGTTGCGTAACTTTCGGCCCGGTCACATCAGGCGAGTTGTCTCCGCTTTTACAAGAAGAAAGAAAAATTGAAGAGGCCGCCATACCGGCCAGTAAGGACCCCTTTAGAAATCTCCCGAACTTTTTCTCGAGACCCATTGAAAACCGAAATGTGAAGTCTTTTTAAGAATTTATATTCATAAAAAGTTATTTTAGAATCACCAACCGAAAACTTTCATAATCAGTGAGATTAAAAACCCGAGAACACCCAAGGCTAAAATACCTATTGCAGATATTTTAGTGACGGACTGAAACTCTGCCATAGATGGTTTTGTCATTGAATGCCAAACTCTCTTGCATTTTGCGATGAACGCCCTAGCCTTCCCCATTTTTGCCATGCCTTAGAAAGATTATGTTAGTTTTTAAGTTTTGTCACGGAAGATTATCCTTGCCTCTAATATTTGATATAATGTAGAGACAGAAAGGTGGGGATTTGAATGGTTGTGGCGGAATAAACTCAGATAATATAATGCTGTTGGTTTTCCTTCTCTGGCCTCCAGCAACCCTACCCCCACACCATATACCCAATCTGTATTAACTCCTCCTTTTTTGGTCGTTAGTTCTAAAATATTCTGTCCATGAGGGTCCGTCCATTGCCTAACTATGGATTTGGCAACTTCAAGGGACGGAGAAAGCTCGCCTTGTTCCTCAAACTTTTTGTAAAGAGGGTCATTTGGCAGATAAGGATAAAATTCAGATAATTCTTCGAGTGTAAGTTTCCTTTCCATTCTTTTTCATATAATCTTTGTTTTATAAGAATTATCGTGAATCAGTTTGGCTATTTTCAATGTCAAATGCGCGTCTCGCCGCCACTAATTCTCTGTAAGGATTTATTGGAACCAAAGGCCCGTTGATTCCACAACTAAAACCTTCATCTTTTACAGCCGTATGAAGATGTGTGGGAGAATATGGTGAAGAAGCGTTTCCGGTTCGTCCGACAGTTCCAATAATCTCTCCTTTTTTCACTATTTCTCCAGTCTCGGCAAAAACATGATTCATATGTATCATAAAATAATAGAGTGTGTCAAGAGGATTAAATATTATTACGCCATTTCCAGAAATCCTGCTTAGACCGCCGTCTTCATAGACTAAGCCTTTTCTTCTGTCCCAGTGGCCTTCCCAGTCATCTGAAGATGCGACAACGACGCCATTAACGGGAGAATATATTGGTTCTCCTTTTTTTGCGAAAATATCTATTCCTTTATGTTTTTCTTTATGTCTTCCATCTATAAACCTTGGATCATTGAAGTTGTTCTTGAAACGGCCTTTTCCTCCTAGAGGGTCATAAAGACTCTTTGAAGTGTCGAGCATCATGCCCCGTGTCTCCTGAATGAAATATTGTCTTAACACTGCTTCAAGGTTTCTCCTTTCTGTGACGCCTTGGGAGACTTCTTCAGGAGTCTTAAGCGGTTTCATGTCAGAATAATCTACTTGGCCGCAATCCATATACATCAGCATCATGTTTTCTGTAGAGGGAAATCTTGGTGAAAGAACATATTCCCCAACGATATCTTCTGAGAAAGATTCATTGGTGGGTTCGACGCCCAAAGCCAACCCTAACAAAAGTATCCCTGCCGCCCTTCTAAAAAGTTTTGGATTCATGGAAATTCAAAAAAAGATTATTTTTTAAGAATTATTGT
>CAYXWJ010000050.1:0-3672 GCA_964468775.1 Candidatus Woesearchaeota archaeon | reverse complement strand
ATAAGATTTATAAACCCAAATCCTTAAGAATCATTACTGCTTCTTTGAAGTTAAGAAGTAGCGGAGCTAAACCAAATGATATTTATCATAAAAGTAACGACAAACAAGGAAGAAAAAGCAGTCGATATGATAGCCGACCGTGCAGAGAAAAAAGGACTCAGTACATACGCAGTTTTGCATCCCCACGGACTAAGAGGCTACATAATTCTCGAGGCCGAAAACAGAGAAAGCGCAGAGGAATCGGTCTTCAATCTTCCTTATGTAAAGGGAATAATCGGAAAAACAATCTCTTACGACGAGATAAAAGACATGGTCGAGCCTTCCGTCGAGAACATAGACATTAAGGAAGGAGACATCGTCGAAATAATCGGTGCTAACCTCAAAGGAGAAAAAGCGAAGGTCATGCGCGTCGACAAACAGAAAGAAGAAGTTGTCGTGAGCCTTCTTGGCGCAGTCGTGCCGCTGCCGTTAACTATAAAAATAGACAATGTCCGTGTCATAAGAAGGGAGAACGGAGAAGAAGAAAATGAATGAACTATATGAAGCTGCAGTAAACGAATCTGAGAGGTTTGTAATGGATGTCTTAGGAGCGAATACATGCAATCTTGTTGATCGTTTTAGGGATTTAAAAATACTGACGGATAGGTTAGAAACAGACGCCCGTTTCGGGGTAAGGGCTTTTGATGTTGAAGGTGCAGAGTTTACACAGGTTTATTTTGTGGATAATGATAATGCTTTCTATTCTATCATCGTCGGGAGATATGAAGAAAATGCAAGTTAAACTTTTGGTTGAGGGCGGAAACATGCAGCCGGGTCCGGCATTGAGTCAGAAAATCGGGCCTCTCGGTTTGAACCTCGGGCAGATTCTTCAGAAAGTCAACGCGGCTACTAGCGAGTTTAAGGGGCTTAAAGTTCCAGTCACTCTAGAGATAAATGCAGCGACAAAAGATTTTGAAGTTGTTGTTTCTTCCCCGCCAGTTTCTGAGCTTTTGAAAAAGGAGCTTGGAATTACGAAAGGTTCGGGAGCCCAAAAGAAACTCAATGTTGCAAATGCGTCAATCGAGCAAATAATTTCTGTCGCAAAAGCGAAGATGCAGAATATGCTCAGCAGAGATTTGAGAGCCGCAGTTAAAACTGTTCTTGGAAGCTGTGTAAGCCTCGGGATTCTGGTAGAAAACAAGCCTGCAGTGGAAGTTGAAAAGGAAGTTGAAGAAGGAAAATATGATAAAGAAATAAATTCCGGAAACACCGAAACTCCTGAAGAGAAAAAGAAATCGCTTAAGGAATTTTTCTCCGGAGTTCAGGAAAAGCAAGAGAAGGAAGCGAAGGCGGCCGCGGCCGCGGAAGCTGCAGCAGCAGAAGAAAAGGCGAAAGAAGCAGAAGGGGCAGCAAAGCCGGCAGCAGGCACGGAAGAGAAGGCAGCCGAGCCGTCACCTCGAGCGCCGGCGGCCCCGAAAAAGAAATAATTTATAAATCACCCGTAGCTCTTTTTTTCAAGGGGATATGGGGTAGCCTGGTAGCCTTCGAGGTTTGGGACCTCGCGACCCCGGTTCAAATCCGGGTATCCCCATTTAAATAATATGGCATCGAAATTAAAGAAAACAAAGCATGCAGGAAGATTCGGCGCGCGCTACGGAAAAAAAGCAAGAAGCGCACTTGTAGCCGTCGAAACAAAGCAGAGGGTCAAGCAGAAATGCCCTTTCTGCGGAAAGCTCGGTGTCAAAAGAGTCTCGAAGGGAATCTGGCAGTGCAAAAGAAAGACTTGCGGAAAAAGATTCGCGGCCGGAACTTATCATCTCGAATGAAAAAACTTAAATAAAAACAAAAACATAAAACAAAATGCCAACATACAAATGCTTCAAATGCGGTAAAAAGATTCAAAGCGCGAACCTTGACAAGAGATTCGTCTGCCCTCATTGCGGAGGCAAGATTTTCTACAAGCCGAGAACGAAAACGAAAGAAGTCAAGGCAATTTAATTTCTAAAATGGAAAAAAGCAAAGAGTCCGCGATACAGGAGATGCAAATGATAGAGCAGAACATGCAGAATCTTATCATGCAGAAGCAGGCATTCAGCATGGAACTCTCAGAAACAAAGTCCGCGCAAAAGCAAATTGAAAAATCAAATGATGTCTTCAAGATTGTTGGCCAGCTCATGATAAAATCGGACTCTAAATCTGTGAAAGAGGATCTTGAAAACAAGGAAAAACTCATAGAAATGAGGCTCAATTCTTTGGAGAAGCAAGAATCTTCTCTGGCCGAGCGGCTCGAAGCATTGCAGAAAGAAGTCGCAGGGAAATAATCATAGTTTTTCTACCCGTGTCCAAAATATATCAAAAAAGTTACGAAATCTTTATAAATATCGGCAAGTTGTTTTTACCATGGTTTTTGATAAGATAAAAAAGGCGTTCTCGTCACCGGGAGCCTCCGACGGCGGAGAAGAATACATTGAGATTGACTTGGGAAAAGAAGAGGAGTCTTCAAAAGTTCTTGTTAAGCTATACGTTCTAAAAGATTACGAAGAAGTCACGCCTATTCTTAACGACCTTCGCGAGGGCTATACTATTGCAATAATTGATATAAAGACTTTGAGGCAGAAAGACCCTATAGAACTGAAGAGGGCCATTTCAAAAATCAAGAAGACGATTGACGCCCTTGAAGGGAGCATCGCGGGCTTCGGAGAGAATATGGTGATTGCGACGCCTTCTTTTGCGAAGATACACAAAGAGGCTCCAAAGCCAGAAAAGCCAAAGAGCAAGTTTGACGATTATTAATTGAATTCTATTTTTAGGCCGAACATAGGCACAGGAAAAAAGTAAAGAATTTTCTTTTTCTTGTCCCAAAAGAATCCTATCCAAAAATCATACCAAGCGAACACAGGGATTATTTTCATTTCAAATCTTCGCTGTGCTGAACAAAGTTTTCAATGCGACGACCATCGTTGCGGGCACGAACATTGCAAGTAGAGCGCCGAATATGGAGGATACGGCATCGCCTATCCCCACACCTATCAAACTGTTTCTTACGCTGGTCATTCCGAGGCTGCTTATAACTACGAGAACCGCGCCGGCCCAAAGAAAAGTCTGAGAATCTTTTCCAGAAACCGTGGCGAATCCTACAACGAGTCCGAGAACTACAAGGACCGCATAAATCTGCGCATTGTGGGATATTAATGTAGATATGGGGACTATTGTCGTACTAAGCCCTATAATAATAGCTAAAACGACCCCGATAAGAAACGCCCATGCGCCGACTGAATTCTCCCTCGATTTAATCATTAGAATAAACTCTCTTTGAATTTTATAAAAGTTTGGTTTTGGCATAAAATATATTCTGAAGCACAGAAATGTTTATAAAGCATTAGTAACTGAGAAATGACAATGAAACGAAACAAAGTACTAAGTTTGTTTGCATTCGGCGTTTTTGCCGTCGTGGTTCTTATGAGTTTGATGAGTGCCCAAGTTCTAAATATTACTAAAATAAACATTCCTTCAAGTGTAGATTACAAGGCCGGCTCTTTTACAGGAACCTACAATGTGACATACAGCGGAAACTCATCTGTTACAGTGACTTTCTCTTCAACATCAAGCATTGGCAATGTAACTATTCCCAACACGGTATTCTCAGGTCCTGGCTCAAAAACAGTCACAGCAACATTCAAATTCTCACAAAGC
>CAYXWJ010000049.1:1661-3722 GCA_964468775.1 Candidatus Woesearchaeota archaeon | reverse complement strand
CTTCGGCCTCCTTAATCGTTTCCTCCTCGCTGTAACCAAATTTACGGAGCATGTTCGCGTGGCCCACATCCCAGGTTGCGCCGATTAATTTTTCGGCTTCTTTCCTTGCACGATCCTCTGACATTCCGTCGTCCACAGCTTTTTTTACAAATTGCTCCCGCGTTTTTTCAACCATCTTACGAACTTCTTCTCCTGTTGCTAGTGCTTGTCCTGCAGGAGGATTTTCGATAACCAATGTCGGAGATTTCTCCTTGAATTTCTTGTAAGAAGCATAAGCTGCGTTTCCGAAAGTCTGGGAACCCTTATCGAGCGCGAATTTCTCTATTGGAATATACTCCTTAGGGACCGCGCCGGGCATTTCCAAATTGCTTATAAGATTTCTTATCGCGTTCGACTGGGCGAGGGGATTGACTTCTTCTTCATTTATTGCTTTTCCATATTGTTCTGAAACTTTTTTCAGGTACTCTATTTTTTCTTGGTCATTGTCCTTAATTGCAGTTTCATAAGCCCTACTAAAAAGAGTGTCTGCAGAAAGATGTGCTTGCTCTATAAAATCATGCGCCGAGACTATCTTTTTAAATTGCTGCCATTCCCCTGGCAGTATCTTTTCTGGAGGGACCTTCTTTTCCTGGTATGCGACGAATCTTTCAATGATAAGAGGGTGGACATCCTTAAGAATACGTTCGGCATTCTCCCTGTTAACTTCTATTTGGAAGAGAGAATTTTTCCATTCTGAATTATTTATCATGTCCAGTCTCCTCTCGGGCGTCAATGTTTCAGCCACAATTTCTTGCCCTCCAGGATTGTATCTTAATTCTGGTTCAAGGGGAATCATCCTTCCAGTCTCGCGATTTACGGCAATCATGCGCCTGTAACTTCCATTTCCCCCCTTGTTTCTGTCTGATGGCGGCAAAAGCTGAGAGCCGGCCACGCCCTCGGAAGAATGGAAATTTACGTGAATGTTTCCGTCCGGATTAAGTTCATGGCTTCTCATCAATGTATTAAGGACTTTTTTCTCTGTAAGCTCGCGTTCTGCTTCGCTCCATCCTCCTTGTCCAATCCCTGCTGGATTTATCACAGGGCCATGAACATCAACATCTATTCCTGTAAGTTTTGCGAGTCTTCTAACTTCCTGTGTCTGCTGCTTAGGAAGATTATCGAAATATTCTGGCATCACTGCAGTAACATCAAGATACTTCGCACCAGAAGCCAATTTTTGAGACACATCCGCAACAAGATTCATAGTTCGGGGATCAGTCGTCAGGCCGAGAGTTCCTGCCTGAATCTTATTGTCGTAGCTCGTCCCCTTTTCATAATTGGATTTCAAGCTAGAATACCCTCCACTATAAACAGGATTGATTGTGTAGCCCTCTTTTGCCATGTTTTACAGACGAGAAATTTGTTTATATATTTTGGGTTTTTAAAAAAGAAATTTTAATAGGAGCTCTTTTTGTGCAAATCATATTTTTGGTATTTTTCTTTTTCGGCTTCCACAGGATTTTGTCTGCCCATCGTTTGCATGTCGACGCGTTCGGGCCTCGTGCTGATGCGTTCGAAGCTTTGCTGCTCTGAATTCGCTTCTCGGGACGGCTGGAAAAATGCGCCTTGTTCTGGCATGCTAAACTGATTCACGCCTTTTCGGCCGACCTCCATAACATCAACAACTTCAGGGGCTTTGTAAATCTGTTCGCTGGACTCAATATATTTCGGCTCTCCGTTTTGCGCATTCGTAGGAATATAAGTTGCTCCATTGTCTTCCCCATTTCTTCCGACTGTGGCTCCTCCAGAATTTCCTGCCAGGCCGACTCTTACAAACCTCGGGCCCGCAATTTCTCCAGCGTTGGCGATGGCTTCCAGGACTGGAGAGGCATCTTCCTGATTCAATCTCTGCCCTTGAAAAGTTTGAAAATCAATGCCCCTGAAATCAAATTCTTCTTCCCTGGGAGCAGAAAGCGCTTCTTCCTCCTCTTCAGATTCAGTCTCGAATTTCTCTTCGGGCTTCTTTTTCAATTCCCTGGCAAGTTCCTCAAGGAAATCTTCTTTTTCCTTTTCCTTCCTGGA
>CAYXWJ010000049.1:0-1561 GCA_964468775.1 Candidatus Woesearchaeota archaeon | reverse complement strand
TGGGCCTTCTTGTAAATATCGAAGAATTTGAATGTGGATTCTATCGCGCCTTCGGCGGCGAGAGGCCTTAAGTATTCCTTTTCGGCGAAATTGTCTGAGCCGACAGTAACCTTCTTTTTGTCAGATTTTTTCTCTTTCTTCTCTGATTTTTTGGGCTTCTCATTATATCCTCCGACGAGAGCTACAAATGGATTGGATGTATCGCTTGGCATAGAAGATTCTTCATCAGGGGTTTCGTTTAGAAATTCATTTATTTCGCCTTCAAGCTGGCCCAAACTTTCCGTCGTCGTTCCCTCAATAAGTTTCAGCGCGTCGGACAAATCCGATTCGTCAAGGAGTTCATTAAGCTTATCAAGTTCGTCTCCGCTGAGCGCGTAGGCACTGAACGAAATATCCGCGCGGCCCCCGAAGGCATAGTGAGATTGTTGGCTTACTCTTTGAGGTATTCCCCTGAATCTGAAATTTACAAGAGTGCAGCTGTAATAGTCACGAGTTTTTATCCTCTCGACGTCTTTAGGAAGGGTCCCTGCGACCACTTCGTCATGGATTTTTATTTTCTTTTTTCCAAGCAGCGTAAGCTCCAAAAGTATTGTGTTGAAAGTTTTTACGAGCGCGGGCTCTCTTCCCGACTCGCCCATTTCAAGCTGGCTCGCCGCGCGCAAGTAAGGCTTCGCCCACCTTATGTAAAGCTTCAATGAATTTACCTGGCTTTTAAGGTAAGTCTTCTCAAGTTCGTATCTTTTCCGCAGTTCTTTTTCAGAAGTCTTGAGCCAGTCATTGAACTCCATTATCCTCGGACGCAAAATCCTTTTGACTCTCTCGTTCAAATCCACGTTGTCCACATCTTTTTCGTTCCCCACAAAAAGGAATGCATCCAGAAGAGTTTGGAATCCCGCCTGTCCGAGGGCCATCGCCTTGACGCTTGAGTTTCCCTTGTTGATATCCACTTTGTCGAGCCAAATCTGTTTCAATGCCAGGACAGCCGCGTTTTTCATGCCCGCATTTTTGTTTTTAAGAGAATCATATTGCTGCAGCCTTATCTTAAAGTCTTTTAAATCGTAAATTATGTTAAGGACGCTTCGCATGACGGTGTTTATGTCTCCGAGGAGTTTCGTGCCCTGCTGCTGCATGATTGTCGCTCTTTGGCCGAGCTCGGAAAAGTGGCCGGAGCCGGGGCTTGACGTGAAATTGTCGATGAGTTTCTCGGTATTGAGGCCGAAATCATTCATCAAATCCAAGATAAAAAAATAGACTGGTTCGAGGGTTTCGGAGCTAGAATCATAATTAAGAGTGTGGGATGCCTCCTGTCCGGCATCGGTGAATTTAATAAAACCTTTGCTCTCGAGATATGTTATAGCTTTTGCCTTAACTTTTTCTGCAGGAATTTTGTCCGGCGACTTGTATTCTTTCAAAAGTTCCTTCCCATTTGAAGCGTAAAGTTTAGGATTTATCTTTCCTATTAGCTGTGCAATTGTGGCTACCATTTTCCTCTTTATTTATGCAATAAGATAGCAAGAGGGATTTAAAAAATGTTCTCTGTCAGTTAATCGTCATCTTCAAA
>CAYXWJ010000048.1:0-3834 GCA_964468775.1 Candidatus Woesearchaeota archaeon | reverse complement strand
AATAAAATGGCCGTAATAACATTTTCAAAAAAGACATTTGAGCACGACATCGGAAAATTCGACGAAGCCATGCAAAATCAGGTCGCAATGTTTGGGACGCCCATAGAAAAGATTGCCGACGACGAAATCCAGATTGAAGTTTTCCCAAACCGTCCTGATTTGCTTTCATATCATGGATTCAGACGCGCGTTCCTGGCATTCCTGGGAAAAAACCGCGGATTGAGAACTTACAAATTGCACAAGCCAGAAAAAGATTACACTGTGAAAGTCGATTCATCTGTGAAGGAAGTCAGGCCGCATACCGTCTGCGCAATAATCCGCGGGCTCCGGCTTAGCGACGAGAAGATAAAAGAACTTATAGAAATACAAGAGAAACTTCATGTTACAATTGGAAGAAAAAGAAAAAAAGTAGCGATAGGTATTTACCCGCTCGAGAAAATAAAACTTCCCATAACATTCAAAGCCGTTGAACCAGACAGAATAAAATTCCAGCCCCTTGAATCAGACAGAGAAATGTCTGGCCTTGAAATATTGCAGAAGCATCCAACCGGAAAAGAATATGCACATCTTCTTGCAGGAAAAGCTAAGTTCCCCGTCTTCATTGATTCAAACAACAAGGTTCTCAGCATGCCGCCGATAATAAATTCCCAGCTCACAGGAAAAGTCACAGAAAAAACAAGGGATGTTTTCGTTGAATGCTCCGGCTCAGACCTTGAAACATTGAAGCTTTGCCTGAATATCCTCGTGACGGCTATGGCGGAGATGGGCGGAAAGATTTACCAAATGGAAATATCGTACGGGATACGCTCAAAAGAAATCACGCCGGATTTGACTCCAAGGAAAATGGATGTTTCTTTAAAGAATGTAGAAAAACTTCTTGGAATAGAGCTCACGGAAAAACAGGTCAAGATGCTATTAGAAAAAATGGGATACAATTACAGGAACGGTTCCGTAGAAATTCCCGCGTGGAGGACGGACATACTTCATGAAGTAGATCTTATAGAAGATGTGGCGATTGCATACGGATATGAAAACTTCGTGCCAGAAATACCTGAAATATCGACGATAGGCCAACCAAATGAAAAAGAAATTCTCAAAATGAAAATCGCAGAAATATTTTCTGGAATAGAGGCGCTTGAAGTTTCAAACTACCATTTGACAAACAAAAAAGACCAGACGGAGAAAATGGGCCTGTCCGAAAAGAAAGCGGACTTCATAGAAATCGCAGAATCAAAAACAGATTACAATGAACTTAGGGAAAATCTCGCCCATTACGCCCTTAAAAACCTCTCAGAAAATGTTGATGCAGAATACCCCCAAAAGATATTCGAAACAGGAAGGGTTTTCAAATTAGTTGACGGAAAGATTCTGGAAAAGGAAATGCTTTGCTTCGCAGCCGCACCCGGAAACTTCACGGAAATCAAACAAATTCTCGAATATCTTTTTAGAATGATAGGAAAACTAAAGGATGTAAAAGAGAACGAGGCATCAGAGCGACCCGACTGGTTCATAGATGGCCGAACCGAAGAGATTTTTTGGAAGGGCAAATCAATCGGATTCCTTGGAGAAGTCCACCCAAAAATCCTTAAGAACTGGAAAATCAAAATGCCCGTCGCGCTTTTTGAAATTGAAATTGATGATTTGCTTAAAGAACTGGCGAAGGGTTAACCGAAATAACTCTTCCCGTTATTTTCGCCCTTTTCATCCCATTTAGAATTGATTTTTTCCATGATTCCCATCATGTCGCTTTTTATGTCCTGCCAAAGTTTATAGGACTCGTTTATGAACTTGGCTTCTTTTTCCTCATTGAATTCCAGGTCAAGCTCAATGAAATCCAGTTCCATCTTCATTAGCCCCTTGTAAATCTCCTCCAAAACTTTCTTGTCCTTAGCGTCAAGCGCCTTCACGAATGAAAAAATGAACATAGGCACATTCACCGGATTAAGCAAATTCTCCACGAATCTCATATAATTCGCGAGTTTGTCTCCCACAAATTTCCTGACCTCCCCAATCAAAAGATCAGTCTCGGACTCCGAAATTTTCTCGATATGAAAATCTTCGTTCATCGTGCCAAAAGGAGGCAGTTTGTATTTTTTCTGGATTATTTCGTAGTCTTTCTTGAGGTTCTCGAGCTTGGATTCGTCGTCTTTAGCCATCTATCTAGGGAAAGAAAATTGTTTATAAGGTTTGTGGAAGCCTCAGCCGAGAGTCGAACTCGGGACCTCTACCTTACCAAGGTAACGCTCTACCAACTGAGCTACTGAGGCACACAACAATTAACCAAAATTATAGTATAAAAAATTAACTAAGAATTACTTCCCGGACTTCAAAATCCCCAGGGTGATAAATGCAATAAGCAGAGCGACTGCCACCATCCCGAAGATTGTAGCAAGGACCCCGAAGAAGGTTTGAATAAGAACATTTGCCAAAACTTCATAAAGAACGAAGAAGATTATTGATGCAATAGCGAAGAAAACAAAATTTTTCCATGCCAAAGAGAATTTTCTTTCATATTTAGAAGATGTTGAGCGTGTTGCGCGTCTTGATACCCTTGAACGGGAAGACCTTCTTGCAGATTTTTTCACAGCTCTTTTTCTTGCCATTACAAGTAAATATCAAATATACTTTATAAATTTTTACAATCAGCCGCTTGGAGCAGTATCGTTAGCAGAAGTCCAGTTAAGCTTCACAGCCTGCGTCGTAAGGTATTTCGCGTTGTCAAATGCCGAGAACAGCCAACCAAAATAAAGCTTTCCTGCAGTAAGCCATCCAGTAGCACTCTTAAAGTCTATGTTATGGTTTTTCACGACGACGCTGAAACTGATATATGTGAAAAGTATAAGTCCTATAAGTACGATTGCGAAAATCTTGTGCCTCATCCTTTTGAACTCTATGAAAACCCAAATGACTGCAATCAGCGCGGCCACGATGAAAAAACCTATCCCCAAACCCATTTTTTAAATAATTCAAAGAACTATAAAAACGTTTCTAAAGAAAACTTTAAAACCTAATGAAATCCTCTATTAGAAAGCCCCATAGTCTAGTGGTCAAAGATACAGCCCTCTGGACGAGCGATTTCGCGGCAGCCTGATTTATATCAATAAGCCGTGCGAAGTCGGGAGTTAGGCTGGGACCCAGGTTCGAATCCTGGTGGGGCTATTCTCAATAAATTTATATAGAAGTGGCCCGTCTATAAAACATGGCAAAAGCGAAAGAAATCGGCGCGGTCTCGACTTATTTCAGCCATGTGGGTGTTGCTGCGGTGAAGCTTTCTGGCGCCTTGAAAGTAGGCGACAAGGTTCACATTAAAGGCCACACGACAGACATTGAAGTGCCAATCAAAGAAATCCAGATTGAGCGGAAAGCTGTAAAGTCCGCGAAGAAAGGCGACCACATCGGAATAAAGGTTCCTGAGAAAGTCCGGCCGCATGACAAGGTCTTCCTGGCTTAAATCCTAATATTAGATTCTTTCAAATCTTTATCATGCTGATCTAGCTCGCCGCGCATAAGGCAATCATAGCATACGTGCACACTTCCATCTTTCTCTTTCACTCGGCCCGTGCCATGACATTTCGCGCAGTTTGGATCTCCCGGCATAAAAAGTAAAGGCTCCTTCTGTATTTAAGGATTTATATAAAATAATAGTAAATGCAAAATTTAAAAACAGACTGTTTCTTAAAAAGGAAAGCCCCTGTAGTATAGAGGCCAAGTATGCTGCCCTCTCAATGCCCAGGATTAGTCGATGAGATGATATCCTACGCCTTCTCTAAGGCAGGCATCGGAATTCGTTCCGGAGAACGGCAGTGACCCGAGTTCGAATCTCGGCGGGGGCGT
>CAYXWJ010000047.1:0-3846 GCA_964468775.1 Candidatus Woesearchaeota archaeon | reverse complement strand
CTGAATTTAACCAGCCCTTATAACTATGGTGGTCTGTTTTATGCAATTCTTTTATTTCGTGCTCTATTTTTCTTCCAATGGCCTCCTTAGGGATCTTAGGTTTGCTGCCCCATATGAACAGAAACCAATAGATTATACTTAGAAATAATACTCCTGCCATCAATTTGTAAATAAGAATGTCCGAAGCAGAAAAATAATGACCTATGAAAAAAGTTAATATCTCCAAAACTAAAGTAATAACTACCTGCTTGAAAATATACCCCATTATTTTAACAAGAATTCACATATTTTAAAATTATCTGATTTCATTCAAAATCTCGTTCATTCCTCATTAAAAAATCATCTTGCGGCGATTATATTGAGCGAACCGGCCCCTGAAAGAAAGCAGCCAAGCACTATTATGTAAGGCCCAAGGCTCACGGCCGTTATCATGTTGAGGGAGCTGTTTATCATTCCTGCCAGCATCAATCCGACTCCTGCCAAGATAGCAATTGAACCTATGAGAATCAACAGCCGTCCTATGAACTTCAATATCTTCCCGCTTTTTATTTCAACCTCTTTTGCCATGTCATAATATAGATTACACTCTTAAAAAGGTTTTGATTCAGAATCATTTGTTGCGTATGGAATCAGCATGTAAGCCGGCCTGTCTGAGAATCTCATTCATCCTCGCTAAGGTTTTCTTGCCCGTTTCCTCCTTGGCGTATTCCTTTTTGTAGGCCGCATTTCTCCTCATGATTTCTTTTATCGCGGCCTCCCGGCACGCTGCGTCGTTTGTGATGGCTTTCTTGGCCATGTTTATTCCCATGTCCGTCGGAGACTTGTAGCCGAAAGGGAACTTTTGCTTCGTAATTCTGCGAGTGATGTCCTGAAGGAGGCCGAAGTTCTGGATATCTCTGTTGTAGTTTGAGGCGCTTATGTGGTGGGCCTTTTTTTCGTAGGGATCAATCATGACCTTGTCCTGGAGGTCGGCCGTCGCGGCCTCGTATGCAAGATTTATCGGATGATGCGGAGGAAGATTCCATATTGGAAAAGTCTCGAACTTCATGTATCCCGAGCGCAATCCCTGTCTTTTCTCATGGTAAATCTGGCTGAGGGCGAAGGCCATTTTTCCCGAGCCTCCCGCAGGCCCAGAAATCACAACAAGCCGCGATTTTATCGGCACGTAAGAATTGTTTCTGTAGCTTTCAAGAGTCTTCGTTATGTTTTTGCCATAGCCCTTTACCTCCCTATGGAAATACACTTTCTTCCCGAGCTTTTCCAGCTTTTTAGCGAAGGCCCTGGCTTTTGGTTCATTTGTGAAGCGCGTTATGACTACGATGCTGTTTTTCAGGCCGGACTTTTTTATGTCGCGCAAATCCTTAAGGGATTGCCTTTCATAAGAGAAATTTTTCAGGCCGAGCACTTTCTTTGACTGCAAATCACGCGCGCTGATGCAATAAACGATTTCCGAGCCTTTCAGTTTCTTCAGGATTTTGGCCTTCGCATTTATGTCGTATCCGGGCAGAACTCTTGAAGCGTGGCCATCATAAAGAAGCTTTCCGCCCCATTCGAGGTAAGCGCGGTTGAACTTTTTGAGCCGCTTAAGGATTGCTTTTGTTTGAAGTTTTACGTAAAGCGCGGAATCAAATCCTCTTTTCATGAAGAATCATTGTTTTCTTAATATAAAAAACTAACTTCTTGGGATGAGCATGTAAGGCCGGGTGTTCGGCTTCTCGTTCGGGCCGGCGATGAGGAAAAGCAAGACGAAGGCCGCAACTCCGACGAAAATCCACCATATAGGAACCTGATCCGAAACTATAGGAAAGATTATTCCGCAAAGCCCGACAAGCGTCAGAATCAAGTAAAACGCGGCTAGATTCGAATGCTGACTCATCTTATCTTAATGATTTTAGTCAATTTAAAGTTTTCTAAGAATTATTTTTTTCTTTTTTTGCTGAGGGAAATAAGCTTTCTTACCTTGGAAGCTTTGGATTTCTTGGATGCGCGCCGACTATGTTTCTTAGGCCGAGCCTTAGATTTCTTTTTTACAACTCTTTTCTTAGCTGTCTTTTTCCTCACTCTCTTTTTTGCCATGATTATAGGGCTCGGTGAAAAAGTGCCACAAATGTTTATCCAATTCAACTTTTCTATCGGACGAATTTTAATGGTTATCTTTTTCGCGTTGTAAATCGCTTAACAGACGTTGGTGTATTTAATGAGTTATAGCCCTGTCATTAAATTTTAGCTGAACGTCAACAAGAGGCGTCCACAATCGCATCCTTTTCAGGACAACCGACAGTAGTTATAAAAATCTATTCTTTATAAATGTTGCGAACCTTCACGTTGTTATTCTATAATTACAAAAAAGTTCTACAATTCTTTTTTTCCTGGACATCCTTCAAGAACTGAAATCTTAAAAGTCTTATGAAAGAAAATCTTATGACAGCAAATAATTTAAAAGATGTTTTCTTTTCTCGGCAATGAAAAGAGGGATTTATCTTGTTATTTTTGCATTAGCGTTTATTTTCGTCGTCAATTTTGCATCGGCAAATATATATGTTCTGCCCCCTCAATCTGTGACCTGCTCAAACTCGAACGTCAATACGATATGGGATTCTATTTTCCAGACAAATTCAGGCGGGATAAAAGTATTGGAAAACGCGTCCCTGCCAGACTACTGCATCGGTTTTAAAACAGAAGGCACAGATTTTTATTATCTGAGGATGATGTCCGGTTCCGTAGGAAATCTCACAATAACTAATGTAACTCACGGAAACTACACAGAAGTGTACGCGTGGCATGCCAAGATATCTTCTGCAGAGGCGGACTCCCTAAACAATAGTGCCTCTAATCTTACGGAGTTCATTGCATGGGAATTGCTGTTCCAATTTGCAAAGGAATCTCAAGCAGGCAACGTAACGATAAATTCGTCTTCGGCAGCCAATTCAGAATTCACTTCTATATTTAAGATAACTCCCCCTACTTGGTTATACGATCCTGGAAACATATATTATTTTGGGCTTCGGCCAGGCGAGATAATGAATATTACAGATAACAGTACTGCATTCACCAGCTCCTCGGGAGATGTGTATGGAGATGGTTCAGGGGAACATTTTATTTTTTCTTCATATACGCCCTATAACCCCTCGGCCCAGAGCTCTACGGTCCAAAATTCAACATCGGCTCAGTCGCAAACACAAAACCAATCACAATCGAATTCCAGTTCCACATCCAATCTTATTTTTTATTTGGTCGTAGGCATAATTGTTATTTTGATAATAGGGCTTTTGATTTATCTCATAGTTTCTCGCAAGAAATCTTCTCAAACAACAGTCCAGAATCAGAATCCACAACAACCAGCGGCGGCAACGCCGCCGACAAATAGTTCTTAACGCCCACGCCGAGAGTCGAACTCGGGTTTCCAGCGCGACAGGCTAGCGTCATAGCCGTTAGACCACGTAGGCACAAACAAGAATGAAGAAATTTGTTTTTAAAGATTTGGTTTTTAAGATCCTTCCCTCAGGACTACCTTGTATTTTCTGTCGAACTTTTTTTGCTTTGACAGCAGAATGCTTCCCTCTATGACAACCAGTAGTCCGGCGATAAACCAGAACCAATCAGAAGAAAAATCCGCTACCCCGAGAAGTTTTACCAGCGTGAAAACCATCATAATAAGTCCCGCAGCTATGAACCATTCGTATGTCACAGGAAAACCCCTTAGATTACTGAAAGCCATCGTATCCTTCGAGCTTCGGAGGTTATAAATTTTTTGTAGTAAACTTACCGGGCGTTTTTCATCTCGACCAACTTCACCAGGCTGTAAATGAATGCGATAATAAGGTAAAGAGGTATTACGAATACTGC
>CAYXWJ010000046.1:0-3866 GCA_964468775.1 Candidatus Woesearchaeota archaeon | reverse complement strand
TAATTCCGAACACTTAAAAACTTCTTTTTATTTCCCCGCCGATGGAAAAAGGTAAAAAACGAGTTATGGTCGTTTCGGCGCATCCTGATGATATGGAGTTCGGCTGCGCAGGCGCGGTAAGAAAACTAATTGAAGAGGGATACGATGCAGTTCTTGTAGTTGCGACGAATGGCGAATCAGGATGGAAAAAAGACTTCGCGCCGAAAGAAGAGCGTATCAAAACGAGGGAAATTGAGCAGCGAGAATCCGCAAAAATACTCAGGATAAAAGACGTCATTTTTCTTCACAACATAGATGGCCAGCTTGAGAATTCTCTTGCATTCAGGACAGAGCTTGTAAAGGCGATAAAGGAATACAAACCTGAAATCATTTTCACATTTGATCCTGCAAGCCTTCTTTCTTTTGAAAACTTAAATCTCAGCCATAGGGACCATCGAGCAGTCTCTCAAGCGGTTTTCGATTCTGTCTTTGCGGCAAAAAACAAGTTCCTTTTCCCTGGCGAACCGCACAAAGTCGACAAGATTTTCTTCTTCGGGTCAAAAAATCCAAATCATGAAGAGGACATCACGAAATTCATAGACATAAAAATAGAGGCATTGAGGCAGCACAGGTCACAGTTTCCAGATTTTGAGAAAGTTGCAGGGTTTGTGAAAAAATTTATGTCCAATGAGTCAAAAGACGGCTATGCCGAGAAGTTCAGGGTCGTTGAAGTCGTCCAGTTGACTTAACAAACAATTTTAAAAACTTCTTAAGATACTTGTATTCATGTCATATGTAAAAAGGCTGGTGATGCACGGCTTCAAATCTTTTCCTAAAAAAACAGAGATTGTTTTCACTCCCGGCATAAATGTGATTCTCGGCCCGAACGGCTCCGGAAAAAGCAACATTTCTGATGCAATGTGTTTTGTTCTCGGGCGTTTGAGCATAAAATCCCTGCGCGCGGCGAAGGCAGGCAATCTTGTTTTCATGGGGAGCAAAGCAGCGTCGCCGTCCAAGGAGGCTTCAGTAGAAATCGCCTTTGACAATTCAGATAAGATTTTTTCCATAGACAAATCCGAGATAGTTATAAAAAGAATCGTGCGGCGAAACGGCCAGAGCGTATACAAGATAAATGGGGAAACAAAAACGCGCCAGGAAATCCTTTCCTTGTTGGCTCAGGCCGGCATAGACCCGCAGGGATTCAATATTGTTCTTCAGGGCCAAATTCAGAACGTCGCGCGAATGCTTCCGGAAGAGCGCCGCGGAATAATCGAGGAAGTATCTGGAATCTCTGTATATGAATCGCGAAAAGAAAAATCCCTAAAGGAGCTCGAAAAGACAGACAACCGATTAAAAGAGATAGGCTCGATTCTGCGGGAGAGGACAATCTATCTTAATAACCTCGAAAAGGAAAGGCAACAGGCATTGAGGTTCAAAAAACTTGAAAGCGATGTTAAAAGGCTGAAGGCCAGCATAATAAATTCCGACTTGTCAAAAAAGAAAAAGCAGCTCCAGGGAATTGATTCTGAGATTGATAAAAAGAACAAAGAAGTCTCCAAGCTTAAAGGCACGATAAAAAAATCTGAAGATGAAATCACAAAAATAAAATCTTCCATAGACAAAATAAACCAGACAATTCAGAGCTCAACGGGTTTTGAACAGGACAAGATTAACAAGGAAATTGCGGACATTCGCGCGGCAATCGAGGGCCTTAGAGTAAAACTCGAGAACAGCGAATCAAAACTGTCATCGTTTGTCGGACAAAAGAGGGGGATTCAGGATTCCGTTTCGGAGACTGAAAAAACTCTCCGAGAACTTAGAAACGAGCCCCTTACCACAGCGAAGAAAAAGAAAGAGCTTGAAGAGAAAAAGAAGCAGCTCGACCGCCTTGAAGACCAGAGGAAAAAATTCTATACTCTTAAATCTGAAATGAATTCCATAGCGGTTAGAATTAATGACAAGACAAATCTTCTTAAGGGCTACGAAGACGAAGCGGACTCGCTGGTTCACGATATGGAAACTCTCTCTATAGGCCTTTTCGATCCTAAATCCAGCGAGGAAAAACTTCATGCACTGAAATCCTCCCTGGAAGAAAAGAGGGATTCCCTTGGGTCAATCTTGAAGCGCGAGGCCGAGCTGGAAAAGAAAACCTTCGTAAACGAGGCGGAGATTGAAAATCAAAACAAAATCATTGAGAAAATCTCCAAAATGGATATTTGCCCAATCTGCAAAAGCAAAATTACGCCGGAGCATCTAAAGGAGATAAAATCTGAAATTGCGCCACAGGTTGATTCTTTGAAGAAAGAGATTTCTGCAGCCGATGTGCAGCTTAAGTCTATTTACGGAAAGAAAGAAATTCTCTCCAGGGACATTGAAGACATAACAGAAAGAATCTCGAGGACGGAATCAGACATAAACAAACTTTCAAAAATTAACGACCTTAAGTCGCGCGTACGGAATCTTCATGAAAGTTCAGAGAAAGTAAATATGGAAATTTCTTCCTTGGAAAAAAAGCGCGCGTCTCTTGACAAACAAGTTAAAGAGAACTCCAATATAGAACAGCGTTACGAAACCTTGAACGTGGAGCTCAGGGAGATTTCCTTGAGGACAAAAGAAACCGTGAATTCTGAAGTTGCATTTAAGGAGCGAGAAGTTGAAAGGCTTAAGATTTCCTTGAAGCAGGTCATTAGGGACGAAAAAGACGCGCGCGAAGAATTTTCCGGCCTTAAAAGCCAGATGGAAGAAAAGCAAAAACTTCTTGCGGAAAAGCGCGAGCAGGAATCCGAGCTTGCGGAAAAATTCAAGAAACTTATTTCTGAGAGAGATTCTCTTCATGGAAAAACAAGGGAGCACGAATCAGGAATACTTTCCACACAAAATGATTTGCGTCTGGCCGAGCAGGAAATAAACGAACTTAAGATAGACAAGGCCCGCGTAGGTGCAGAAGCAGAAAATCTTGAGACAGAGCTTCTAGAATTTGCAGGAGTCGAATTCATCCCCGGGAGCAGAGAGAATCTTGTAGAAAGGCTTTCCCGCGCTCAGACTGCCATAGCGAACACAGGTAATGTCAACATGCGCTCACTGGAAGTTTATGATTCCATAAAGCGCGAATACGAATCTATAAAAGAAAAGTCGGAAGTTATCGCGAAGGAGAAAGAAGGCATTATGAAAGTCATTCATGAGATTGATGTTAAAAAGAAAAAGGCCTTCACGCAGACGATGAAACAAATTAACGAATTATTCTCAAGGAATTTTTCTCAGCTGAGCACAAAAGGCCACGTCTATCTTGAGGCCGAGAACCAGAAGGATCCTTTCGAGGCCGGCGTGGACATAATTCTAAAGGCAGGCCATGGAAAATACTTTGACGTAAAATCTTTATCCGGCGGAGAGCAGACTCTCGTGGCCTTGTCACTTATTTTCGCGATTCAGGAATATCGGCCTTACTCTTTTTACCTGCTGGACGAAATTGATGCCGCGCTTGACAAAAGAAATTCAGAAAGACTTGCGGCCCTTCTCAAGAAATACATGCAGCAGGGACAATATATTGTAATTAGCCACAATGATGAGGTCATAGGAAATGCAACGACGCTTTACGGCGTCAGCATGCACGATGGCGTATCAAAAGTCATAAGCTTGAAAGTTTGATGCATGGATTTCTGCCCAAGCGTGGTCGTCATATGCATGAAGGAATCAGTAAGGTAATTAGTGTGAAAGTCTAATTTTTAAAGTCTAAATATTTAAAAATTCCTTCTTCTTTACAATTTAATGAAAAAGCAGGTGATTTATGCTTTAATTTTCGCAGCTCTTATTATAAGCATTATTCTTGTTTCCTCTGGAAGATTTGATTTCAATAATGATGGTTCTACAAACATCGCCGACTTACAATC
>CAYXWJ010000045.1:0-3879 GCA_964468775.1 Candidatus Woesearchaeota archaeon | reverse complement strand
TGTTGTCGGGGAAGAAGTTATTTTTGGCGCGTGATTAACATTTTTCACTGTCAATGTATAATCTTGCATTGCGGTCGCGACGCCGTCAGAAACGCTGATTGAAACAGAGTAATTTGTATCCTTGGTTACGCTTGGAGTTGGCCCGGAAACTAATCCTGTCCCTGAATTTATTGAAAGCCAAGAAGGCCCTGTTATGCTATAAGTAAGAAAATCTCCATCAGGGTCGCTAGCCTGAACTTGATACTGATATAAGGAATTTTCATTAACGGACTGGTCTGGAATCGGACTTATTACAGGAACATGGTTAACATTTTTCACAGTCAATGTATAATTCTGCGTTGCAATTCCTCCGTTTCCGTCCGAGACAGAGACCTTCACAAAATATCCTATGTCTTTGATTACATTTGGAGCAGTCCCTGTTATCAATCCAGTCTGAGAGTTTATGGAAAGCCAAGAAGCATTTGTATTAATTGAGTAAGTCAAAACATCGTTGTCTTTGTCTGTCGCAACAACCTGATATTTGTAAGTTGTATTTTCATTTACAGATGTCACAGGAGTGGATTTTATCACAGGAGGATTGTTTACTGGCACAACAGGATTTACCGTTAAAGATAATTCGTACGTATCCGTGTTTCCTGATGCTCCTGTCACAGTCAGTTTGATTGTATAATTGCCCGCGTTCTGATAAATTCCCTGGCCAAGCGTTAGATGGTTCCAATAACTGTCCTGTGTGGTTTGCACATTAAGGAGATTTGCGACAAGCTTTCCATTTTCAAGCAAATCAACTTTAACAGTCATGTAATTCTCATAAATGGAGTCTGCGCTTACAGATATTCCGACGCTGTCGCCGTTTGTTATTGTGAGATTGTTTCCCGGCGTAGAATCATAAATAAGCGTGCCCGTGACGCTATTATAGCCTGTAGTTGCGGCGAAATGGGAAATAAGGGCAACCAATAAAAATAGGAATGCAAATCCGAAAATTATCTTTTTATTTTCCATTAAAATCTTATCCTCCCTCCGACTCCAACGAAACCTTTCTTTGCTCTTATGCCTCCCCTGGCCTCAGCAACAAAGTTTTTAGAGATGCGGTACCCCATTCCGACAGCTGCTTCTATTTCGGCGCGTCTTTCTGAGACCGGCTTTGCTTCTCCTGCGATAGTATCTGCCCTTATTATTTGATTGTCTCTTGTGATATCTATTACAGACATTCCCCTTTCATTCTTTTTTACACGCTGCAACAACGCTCCCGCTTCCGCATAGAAACTGGCCCTGCCATGCTCGTAGCTGATTAACGGCCCAATGCTTCCAAGATTTGTTATTTCCGTATGCGTGTTTGTGTTGTCTGTTCTTTCTTTTTCAGTGTTTGGACCGATTAACACAGACTCTCTCATGTTCTCTGTGTTTATTGAAGTTTCTTCTGGCTTTCCGAAATATGCTGCGGCCTCCAGTCCCAATCTTAAATTTCTTGACACATGTGGCTCGAATCCTGCACGCACTTCCAGCGCTGGCTTCCCGTTTTGGACAGCATCGCCGTAAACGCCTAAAAAATATTTGTTTTCTGGCGCACTTTCAACCGGCGTTTTTACAGGAGTTTCTGCAGGAGCCGCTTTTTGGACCGGCGCGGCAACCTCAGGAGGCGCCATCTCAAATACAGGCGTTTTCTCCGTTGCAATCTTATAAAGTTCTTCCGCAGAATTTTTAACATCAATAATTATTGGAAGAGATCTTGGGAGGTATTTCTTTCCGTTCTCTTCCACCAAATCGCTTCTCGCAACAACTACATATCTCCCGTCTTTGACTCTTGGCACCCCATCGACAAAGAGGGAATCGTTCGCATCTATGACTTTGTCTGCAAGGGATTTTTTGAGCACGCTGACTGACGCACTGTCGCTTTCAGGGGATTCGTTAAGAAGTGCTCTGAAATATTCTATTGTTGCTACGTCTTTCTTCGTAAGATTCTTTTCATGTTCGAGATAGCTGATTGCATATTTTAACCCCTGCTTTATTCCCATAACATCGTAGTGAATGTCGCCCTCTTTTGCATACAAATTGAATTCGTATTTTGTTCCGGGAGCCAATTCCAAATCATGCACGTATCTTTTAAGAAAAATTCCGTCGCCCGCCGCTGAATCTCTTTTATCCTTGGAGTAAATATCATTTTGGTAAACCTTTTCGGTTTGTTTGCTCTGCTGCGCATTAACTTTTCCGGGAATAAATGCCGCACCCGCCAATAATGCTGTAATCAATCCGGAAGCTTTCGGTCGTATAAAACCCATCTAAAAAGGCATTAAAATCTCTTTATAAAGATTGTTGTAATGTAGTAATTGTTAAGTTACAAGAAAATAGAAAAACCCAAGGGCGGAAGGAGAGAATCGAACTCTCGTTTTACGGAATTCGCGAGCCCGCTCAGATTGCAAACAGATTGCTTTCGCAAACGTCGCTCACCACAACCGCACGTTCTGCCACTGAACTACAACCGCCATGACTGATTAATTCAGTAAATAATGGTATAAAAATCTTACCTACCAGTAAAACTAAAAAAATTAAAAATAAGAAATAAAATCAAAAATTAAAAACTAAATGACTGGGTGTTACCGCAAATCTGTTGGTTCCCTGAACTGTCAATGAAGTAAGCCTCAAAGTCAATCCTGGTCGCATTCACTAGCAGTGTCCCGCCTGTTGAACTATCGCGTGTCACAGTCTTTGTTTGACCCTCTGTAAGCGCAGGGAAATCTACAAGACCGCTACTTGAAGTGGCATTGAAAAAGTTCACCTTAATCCCATCAATAGCATCAGAGCCCTGTCCTGTGTTTCTTACAAGAGTAACTGAATAATTACCTGGAGAACCTGTTACTGGTTTAACCCCCACAGCACTCAGACTAACCTGCAAGCATTTGTTGTTTATGGAAACTTGGCTAGCTCCTTGATTGACGACATTTCGCACAACCACCCAAACAATTCCTACCGCAACAATTGCGAGAAGAACAATTATAAGCGTGGTCACAACGGTGTCAAGTCCTTTTTTGCTTTTCATGTTAACCTCTTTATTTAATATGAAAGTAATACACTATTACAGTTTAAAAATGTTTTTGTTCTCGAGAGGATAAATTACTTTCTATTAAAATAATCCAGCAAAGTGAAAAATTCTTTTCTGTCAAAGACTTTATCGTTTTCAGAAAGTCCAATTCTTTCAGCAAACCCCCAGAAAGCTTCAGGTTTATAGCCCTGTTTTCTTAACGCTTCCAGCGTCGGAAGTCTTTTATCATCCCACCCGGAATATTTTCCTGCTTCGATATCCTGCCGCATTTTTGTTGCAGAAAGTTCCATGTCCTTGAATTTTATCCGCCCAAGAAATCCTGTCCACGGAATTTGTTTGCTTTTGCCGAGCGCATCATAAATTTTTTTCTGCCTTAATGCATTGTCTCTATGGTCTTTCGCGCGGATTATGTGGGTCATTTTCATTTCAATGTCGTCCACGGAAACTGCAAGATTCATCAACGGCCAAACTCTGTACTTGTTTCCCTGCCTGGGATGCTTTTCAAGATTTATTCTCGCCAAAGGAAAATCTCTCATCGCAGGATTTTTGTCTTTTATGTTAGATTTAAATCTCAGGACGGCGCCCCCCGGATGATAACCTTTCTTGTCCAACATCTTCTTCCATCTCTTAAGATTCTCCCCCGCACTCAAATCTCTGCAAGGACATGCTTTTTTATTGTCGATAAGTTTCTTGAACTTCTCGCTGGAACAGGTGCAAACATAGGCCTTCCCTTTTTTCAAAAGTTTCTCTGCGTAATCGTAATAAAGCTCCATCCGGTCCGATTGAATTACAACATCTGCAATGTTCTCAAAAAGCCACTTTGATTCATTTGTAATCATTTG
>CAYXWJ010000044.1:0-3977 GCA_964468775.1 Candidatus Woesearchaeota archaeon | reverse complement strand
AAGCCCTGTCGTGACACCGTCTTTAAAGGCCTGTATTCCTCTATAGATTAAAGGCGAATATTCCATAAAAATTCATCGCGCTTTGGTTTTTAAGTTTTTGTCAATTAGATAGGTATTTTGCCATTGTTGCCCCGAGGCCAAGAACACCCCCAAACAAAACACCAATACCCAAGGTTCCGAGCGCAGTTACAGAATCTAAAAAATATCTGGTTGTATCTGATGCATGAGCAGCGATTTCATAATTGTTCATCTCTCTTGCTAAAAATGCTCCTGCCGTAGCACCAACCACCAACCCAACCAATCCACCAATAGTGGTCTTGTTTGCAGATTCACTCAAAACTTCATTTCCGCCTATCCCTCCAATGTTAGAATCATCATAAGCAGTTTCTACCATTATTCTTCTAGTGTTAAATATTATTTAAAGATTATTGTAATCACAATCCAAAGGTCTTCTCGAAATCTTTCATTCTTGCGTACTGGAGGAAGAAATCCTGGCCCTTCTTCGTTATGACAATCATCTTCCCGTGCTTTCCGTCAATTTTTGTAACGAGGCCCTGGCTAACCAATTCATCCAAGTAAGATTTCATCTGTGTGTGAGACAGATTTGCCTTGTACATTAGATGCGTGGGCTTAATGCCGCCGTTTTTCAGTTGAATCATTGCCAGCATGTCTGATATTATCTCCATACGGCCACGTTTTCTTTCCATATTTTACTATTCTTACCATGAGAATCAGAAGTATCGTGTACCCGATAAGTTCTATGAAGCTCCCCGCCACGAATATGTCTGCTATGTCTGAGAATATGAATACAAACTGGCTGAATGCCAAAACGCCGAACCCGAACAGAAGTATCTTTGTATTGACGAATCTGTTCTTTAGATAAACCTCATAATAGTTTGCCGTTATCATGACAAGCAAGAAAAGCGCCGCGATGTTGAACAGATAATAAAATTCATTCCCAAGAAGAGCCGACATGAGAATTAAATACGCCACGAGGAAATAGTCTCCTATAGATTTGTGCTCTCGCGGAAGCCTGTAGATTATATAAAGTCCAAGAAGCATGAAGAATCTCTGGAAGAAAAACCCAGCAGAATAAAAAATATTCACGGATGTCAAAAGATGGCTTGTTATTATCGCCTGACCTATTTCCCTGCTGGGTCCGATGTCGTAATACAAAACCAGCCTCGTTAAAATTCCCGCAAGCTCGGACAAGGCCACGAGGCCGAATCCCAAACCAAGATAGAAAAGGCTTTTGTTTCTTTTGTTTAGTTTGTAATTTCTGTAAGCAAGATAACAAAACGCGAGAAGAATGATAAAGCTGAATATCTCAATCAGGACATCTTTCCCGACAAACCAATCAGGCGTCAGCACGAATCTCATGAAAAAATAACCTATTTTCCATTTAAAAAGCTTGTGAAAAGTCAATAAGTACTAGTTCTTCATAACTGGTTTAAAAGGCATTTTCCTGAGTATATTGTAAAATCATACATCTCTTTTCAGCCACGTTCCCCTTCGAAAGGAGGGGTCATACTCATTCAATCCCCCGAACGTCAAGTTCATGATTCACAATGGTCACGACCTGGCTCGCAAAATAGATCTTTTTCCCTACTGAAACTAGCGTGAATCTTTTCCTGAATCTTTTCATCTCTTTCTTTGGAAGGCCGTCCTGGTCTCCGAGAACAAAGACACAATTCTCAGGAATTTTAACTTTCCTTAAATCCTCGCCGCGCTCGTCAAGAATAAAAATCTCGTTGTCTTTTTCAAGCTCGGAAAGAACTTTCTCAAAACTTTTCTTCTCAATCCAGCACCCAGGGAGAACCTCGTGTTTTTGGCCTTCCCTGTATTTGTAAAGAATTTTCTTAAGAAGAGTCCCGACGTCTTTTTTGCTTAGCTCAGTTTCTGGCCTGACTTCAATCTCAATATGCTTGGGGGGGTCCGGCATTCCGTAAAAAATCAAGTGGACCTTCACATTGTCTCGGAGCTTGTGTGAAAGAAAAAACGCGTTTATAATCACATGAATTGCGATATCGATTCGGCCTGCTTTCATAAGGTTTCCTTGAGAAAGAGCCTTCCCCGAAGTTTGCGCGCTGCCTGAAAAATAAACGAAATGTCTCATTTTAATGTGTATTATGTATTAAATAAAAACTTAAATATTAAAATTTAATGGATTTTATATGTATTTACCTTCAGACATAAAGAGTCCTGCAGAAATTGCCAAGGGCTCTATATTTTGCGCCATTGCTTATGGAGATGTTTTTGGTAAATCAGAATATGAGGAAATAGCGCAGGTCCTTGTTGAAGCATCTCAAAGAGCAGGTGGATGGGTCGCTTTGCCATTGTCATCATTTGTATCCGCTTTTGAATCTAGATCTGATCCTGAGAGAGAAGCAGCTTATAGAATAAGACAAATGTATGAAGAGTCTCCTTTCTTGGCAAAAGAAGTAACAAAAGAAGATGAAAAGTTCAGATTGACTGAGACTGCAATAGAAAGATTGGTTTCAAAATTCCCTGCAGATTAATTTATCGGCTGAAGCACAAATTCTCCTTTCGCAAAAATGCGGCCTTCATTAACAACCTTAAAAACGCCGATAAATCTATCGCTGGAAAAAACACAAATATTTTCTTTTTTGATATCTCTAATGCTGCTGACGAGATCTTCTTTGTAAATAGGCTGGCCGTGCAATATCCTGTCTACCGAATCTTTTTTTATCTCCACCACAAGGAAAAGTTCGGAAACTATCTCTCCAGGAATTATCATTTCGCGTAATGGAGCCTCATTGCCTTTCTTGTATTCCTGCGCTGCCTTTTCTACATCATGAAGCTTTATGCTTTTGTCTTCCTTGAAAATTCCTGCGCGAACTCTTCTAAGCTCTGTCATATGCGCGCCTACATTCAAGGCTTCTCCAAGATCATGAACAAGTTTTCTTATGTAAGTTCCGCCTTCACATTCAACTTGAAACAAGACACTTTCTCCGGTTTCATCTTCGGAAACTTCCAGAATCTTAAATTTTTTTATCTCTCTTTCGCGCTCTTGCCTTTTCACGCGAGATTTTACCGGAGGAAGTTGAGTTATGACTCCCGTGAATTTCTCTTTTATTGCCCGCTCTATTTTATCCCTAGAAATTTTTCCATGGATTCTCATTGTCCCGACATATTCTTTGTCTTCTCCCAGAAAAAATCCTGTAAGCTTGCATGCCCTGTTTGTTGCAATGGGCAAAACACCTGTGACTTTTGGATCCAATGTCCCGAAGTGAGAAGTTTTTCTAAGTCCAAGAACTTTCCGAACGCGGTCGGAAACATCAAAACTCGTGGGCCCCGAAGGCTTGTCAACATTTATAATCCCGAATTCAAGAAGTTCCTTCAGAGATTTCTTTTCTTTGATTTTTGAAACATCCATGAATTCCCAAAAACGGATTGGTATAAAAATCTATAGAATTATTTGCTTGCAAGCCAGTCTGCAGAAAATGCGCTCCCTCCATCAGTAAGAGATCCTAGGCTGATAAGAGGAGATCCGCCATTATTTACCATTACAATTCCATCGGATCCACTGAATGATTGGCTGCCTACAGAAAGGCTTGAGAATGGAAGCGTCCCAAAGTCCGCCAAATCTGTGATTTTGCAGTGATTTCCTGTACACAAGGCAGGCCTTTCTACTATCGTTTCTGCAGAACCCAGATCAGGTGTGAAGTTAGGCGTTTCTGTCATTGTGTAAGTTTGTCCTGTCATTACATCTTTTATTGTCAGTGTCCAGGAATCGTCATTATTCCTATTAATTGAAGCAGTAATTATATCTCCTGGCTTTACCGTAAATCCTGAAATCACTTGCTCTGCATTTTGTGGATAAAATTCCCACCATGCGTCATATGTTGGCGTGCATGAAGATGTTGTACTTCCCCCATGTCCACCGTTTCCTCCTCCGTGATTTCCATTTCCCGGGTTTGTCGACTGTTTACTTACGATGGCATTCATATTTGGGA
>CAYXWJ010000043.1:0-4120 GCA_964468775.1 Candidatus Woesearchaeota archaeon | reverse complement strand
GGAATCATTTTGATCTCTTCTGTGAATCTTGATTTGAATCATGACGGTGTGATCAACATTACTGACTTACAAATCCTTGCCACACATTTCCCTGGAAAAGGAATTTATAATGCTAGTTATGATCTGAATAATAACGGAAAAGTGGATTTGTTTGATTTGGTGGCTGTTGCAAAAAACGTTAATTTGAGTTATGGAAAGACTGTTTTTGGTAATCAGAGTTTGCTTGTAGGCTATACTGTTAGCTCTACGAATACGCCCTCTGGCCCAATCCCTCCTGGGTGGACACTCGTTGCGGCCCAAGGATTTGATAATGGGTCTCTTCCTTCAACCCAATTTCTATGGGGAGGCGCCGATAAGACTGCTAATACAGCTATTGAATCAAGTGTTGCGCACACAGGAAGTAATGCTGTTGGTGGGTCTTATCATGGAGATGGTCACTCTGTTGGATGGGAACTGAGAAATGGTGTTGCCCAGAGCCGTGAGGTTTATGTTTCCTGGTGGGAGTATGATGAATCCCAAGGTAGGTTAAATGATGAAATGTTCCTAATGAGACCTTATCTAACAGTTAATGGCCAATTGTTACAGGAAGATGTAATTGATTGGTGGGGGTACAATGACATAGGAGGAGGCCAAGGAGGAAATCACACTGGCTTCAATGCAGAGACAGCAAAACTAGTACTAGCTCCACAGGGAAATAGAAGTGCTGGTGCCATGGAAACAGCATATCACTCCTCCAATCCTAGTGGTCCGAATTGGGGGGCCTGGACACAATGGGAAGTTCATTGGAAAGCGAATGACCCTGGGGTTGCAAATGGTGAAGCAGAGATTTATGAGAACGGAAATCTTATTAATAGCTTCAGCGGCAACTTTACCAACATGGTCGACATGACTAATCAAGCAATAGAAATCGGAGGAGTCTATACAAAACTGACATGGTGGAACAATATAGGGAATTTCAGCGCACCGGGGTCCTGCACAAATTATATCGGTGATGGCATAGATAATGGAGGACGTGTAAAAAATTTCTCTCTATCTTGTTATTGCACTAATGAGTGTCCTCCTAATGGTTACGTTCCTATATTCAAAAGATACTTTGACGATATTATTGTTTTGAAGAAATAAATCTAACGCCCGCGCCAGGAATCGAACCTGGATGCCCATAGGGCTCCGCTCACTCGCTGTGGCTCGAGGCGGATGCAGTACCATTGTGCCACGCGGGCTGGTAATATTTCAGTTCAGAGATTTAAATAATCTTAGTTTTTCTACCATGGTAGTTTCTTTTTCTAAAAGAAACCCCTTCGCAACACTTATAAATAACCCCTTCTTTTTCATTGAATGACTTTTGAGCTTCCTCCTTTGGGATATGCATATGACGCGCTTGAGCCGTACATAGACGCGAAAACAATGGAGATTCATTACACGAAGCATCATGCAGGCTATGTGAAAAAACTTAATGCTGCGATTGAAAAGCATTCTGAGCTGGCGGATAAGAGCGTTGAGTGGCTTCTTACACACCTTAAAGAAATCCCTCAGGACATACAGACTGCGGTCTTAAACAACGGCGGCGGGCATTATAACCACAGTTTCTTTTGGCCTCTTCTCAAGAAAGGAGTCAAGTACGACGACAAATCAGATTTTGCGGAAGCGATAAACGGAAAGTACGAGGACTTTGAGCAGTTCAAGGAAGCGTTTGCGAATGCAGCGGCGACGCGATTTGGATCCGGATGGGCATGGCTTGTAATTAATGATGAGGGGGAATTTGAGATAATCTCTACCGCAAACCAGGATTCTCCGATAAGCGAGGGCATGGATCCTGTGCTTGGATTAGATGTTTGGGAGCATGCGTACTATCTTAAGTACCAAAACAGGCGGCCGGATTACATTGATGCCTTCTGGAATGTCGTTAACTGGAGGCAGGTCGAGGAAAATTTCAGGAAGGCTGTGAAAACTGATTAACAAAACTCTTAAAAACAATTCCGTTAAATTTTTTCTATGGGAATTACGAAAAAAATAAACATAAATGAGCTCATCCAGAATCATCCGGAAGTAGCAGAGATTCTTACAGGATATGGTTTGCATTGCGTCGGGTGCCATTTCTCTGCGTTTGACACGCTGGAAGATGCGTCAGTAATTCATGGAATAGATGAGGAAGAGATTGACATGATGGTCAGGGATGTAAATAAAATTTTAGAAAATGAGCAACGAAAAAACACTTGAGATAAATCGCGAGATTTATGACCACGCAGATACAGAGAACTTGAAATACAAGGCCGAGCCAGGCCTCTCTGAAGAACTTGTCAGGCAGATTTCCCGGGATAAGAAAGAGCCCGATTGGATGCTTCAGCGAAGGCTTGATGCACTAAAACTTTATAATGAGATGCCGATGCCGCATTTCGGGCCAGGGCTTGATGATTTGGATATAAACCAGGTTCATCTTTATGTTCGCCCCAATTCAGTTCAAAACTCTAAATCTTGGAGTGATGTTCCTTCTGAAATTCGCGAGACTTACGAAAAACTTGGGATTCCAAAAGCCGAGAGGGAGGCCCTTGCGGGAGTTGGCGCGCAATACGAAGCGGACGTAGTTTATCATAATCTTAAACGAGAATGGGAAGAGAAAGGTGTGGTTTTTCTGGATTGTGATGAAGGCCTAAAGAAATATCCCGAGATGTTCAAGAAATATTTTATGACCAACTGTATAAGCCCGACGCTGCACAAGTTCACCGCACTGCACGCCGCGGTTTGGTCGGGAGGGACTTTTATTTATGTTCCTAAAGGCGTGAAAGTTGACATTCCTCTGCAGGCCTATTTCAGGATGAATGCTAAGAAGGCCGGCCAATTTGAACATACATTAATAATCGCAGATGAAGGCTCAGAGGTTCATTACATCGAAGGATGCAGCGCGCCGGTTTACACAGAAAATTCTTTGCATGCTGGCTGTGTCGAGGTTCATGTTTTGAAAGGCGCGCGAGTGCGTTATTCTTCAATTGAAAACTGGAGCAAGAACACTTACAATCTTAACACTAAGCGCGCGGTCGTGCAGGAAGATGGTTTCATGGAATGGGTTAACGGGAATACGGGCTGCTTAACAGGAGATTCAAAGGTTTTTACAAATCCGAAAGGCCCCGTTGAAATTCAGGCTCTGAAAAAGGGAGATTCTGTTTATGTCCTGGATGAAAAGACTAACAGGATTAAAACGTCCAAGGTGAAAGCCAAAATTTTTAGCGGCAACAAAAAGGTATTTCGGATTGAGGCCGCAGGAAGAGAGATTGATGCGTCATCAAATCATCCGTTTTTGACTCTGGTCAGAGAAAAGAATAACTCCGTGCATAAAAAAGGATTTTTCCGTATGGTTTGGAGGCCGCTTGCGGAATTGAGAAAGGGAGACTTGATTGGGATATCTAAAAAGTTGCCCCATGTTGGCAGGCCGCATTCTCTGCCACAGATTCGCGCGAGCAAAGAGGTGGGAAGCAAGAACCAATATTCGGACTTTAAAATGAATACTGCTTACTTGTATAATAAGAAAATAACTTACCCGAGGGAGACCAACGACGATTTCATGTGGCTTATGGGCCTGATTTTAGGCGACGGGTATATAGATATTAAGAGCAACAAAATAAACATTGCGACGCACGAACGAGAAGATTTTAGAGGAGATTTAATCAGAATATTGAAAAAGCTATTCAATTACGAAGTTACGGAAAAAAAGGAAAGATATATCATCATAAATTCAAAAGTCTTGTGCGAGCTTTTCAGCAAAATTGGATTTTCAGGGAATGCGGACACCAAAAGAATTCCGGAATGGGTTTTCACTCTTCCCGAAAGCCAGATGATGTCTTTTATTGCCGGCTATTTTGATTCTGATGGCCATGTTCAGCGAGGAGGGGCATATTTTACAAGCGTAAGCAAGGAGATTCTGGAGAATTTGAAACTGATGGGGTTGGTTTTCGGCTTTGGAGTTTCTAGAATTTTCGTTCACGGAAAGGCGCGAGAATCAATAATTTTGGGGAATAAGGTAAAACTAAAAGATTCATGGAGACTTTTGTTTAATGGGCCCAAAATAAAGGAAATGCCCCTTAAGTGCAAAAAAAAGAAAGATAAACTTCTAAAGGCAAATACCTGG
>CAYXWJ010000042.1:0-4188 GCA_964468775.1 Candidatus Woesearchaeota archaeon | reverse complement strand
GGCTCGCTGCGGAAGATTGGGCCTCGGACTTCCAAACCCTTATTGCAATAATTCTTTCTGCGAGAACCCTTGACGAAACAACGGTAGCAGTGGCCAAAAAACTCTTTGAAAAATATCCGAATGCAGAATCACTTTCGCATGCGCCCCGCGAAGAAGTGGAAAAAATAATCAATCCCATAAATTTCTATCAGAACAAATCAAAATACATAACAAATTGCGCAAAAGAACTTGTTGAAAAATACGACGGAAGAGTTCCCCATGATTTTGAAAAACTTATAGGGCTCCCTGGAGTTGGAAGGAAGACCGCTAATGTTTTTTTGGCCGAGCATGGCGAACCCGCGATAGGCGTAGACACTCATCTTGCACATGTCTCACAAAAGTTGGGCTGGACAAAAAACAAGAACCCGGAAAAAATAGAAAAAGACCTGCAAGAATTATTTCCTAAACATCTTTGGAAAAGCCTGAACGAAATTACAGTCAGATTCGGAAAATCATATACAAACAGAAAAGTGCAGGATGCTATCCTAGAGGAAATTAAAAAGATAAAATGAAACGAATTTTGGATCAGGTTGGCTCAGTCAGGA
The DNA here is from genome assembly GCA_964468775.1 of Candidatus Woesearchaeota archaeon. GTDB lineage: Archaea > Nanobdellota > Nanobdellia > Pacearchaeales > GW2011-AR1 > ASMP01. Next base: position 3,604 of record CAYXWJ010000042.1, on the reverse strand, counting down.
ATTCTAAGGTAAAAGACATTATAGACCAAAGAATGCGCGAGTTTTCTGAAACTGGGAAAGACGAAAAAGAAATTTTCCGTGAGCTGTGCTTTTGCATTCTTACTGCAGGAACAAGCGCTGAACTTGGGATAAAGACGATAGAACGTCTCGGAGACGTAATTTTTTTTGGAAGTGAAGAAGACATAAGAAAAAAACTTAAGGAAATCTATAGGTTTCATACTATAAGGGCAGGATATATTTTTCTGGCCAGAGAAAACTTCCCGAAAATAAATCTTAAATCAAAAAATGTCAGAGAAGACCTGGTTAAGAACATAAAAGGGATTGGAATGAAAGAGGCCTCCCACTTCCTGAGAAACATCGGATTCAACAATTATGCAATAGTGGATTTTCACATAATAGACTTTCTTGTAAAAAATGACCTCCTGGAAAAACCAAAAACTCTAAGTCCAAAAAAGTACCTTGAGGTAGAAAATATTTTGAGAGAAATTGCTAAAAAGGCAAATCTTTCCCTCGGTGAACTTGATTTGTATCTTTGGTATTTGGAAACGGGAACTGTTTTGAAGTGATATCTTTAATTAATTCTTAAGAAGAGTTTGAAGCGGGCTGTGAAGGAGCCGTAGGGGTTGGAACAGAAGTTGTTTCGTCCTTTCCCCACGCGAGCAATCCTATCATTATAAGCCACCAAATCTGTCCTGCAACAGGGATTATCATGATTAAAGCCCACCATCCCGGCTTTCTTCTTATCTTGCATATATTCCACCACCATATTATATAGAAAACAAGGAATGCTATACCAAATAAAAATGATATTACGCTTATGATAGTGCTCTGAGATAATAACCCTAGTATGAATGGAACAATCAAAATGAGCACAGGCAGCCAGTTTTTATCAGCTATTTTTGCAATCAGATATAAATTAAGATATGGTATCCAAGCCATCCATTTGTGAGGAGTATTTGTTCTTTTGGCAAGAGCCATAAGGGCCCATGACATATAAACGTACACAGCAACCCCCAATACGAGGATTAATATAAAAAACCCTGCAAGAATCCCCAAAAAAGTCCCCAGACCAGCAACTGCCATTATAATCTGTTTAATCTATGAATATTTTTAAAGTTTCCTATGTAGATTTATTCCGTAAGGTTTATAATTGTACTTCTATAGACTTCTCGGCATGAAGCCCAAAATAAGACGATTATCGGGATTAGCAGCGATTGCTTTAGCTGGGGCTTTCGGAACAGTCGCTCCCACCGAAGAATCTACACCATCTAGTGTTCACACTTTGCCCGCCATGACCTATGCCCAGCAGAAACAATATTTTGGGGAAGAAGACCTATTCCTTATGAGAGGATACGACCTTCTCCTGGACAATGCATACAATAGCGTCCCGAACAAGCCATCTTATATCACAGAAAATTTCATAAAAGAAGTGATGAGACAGGAATCACAGTTCAAAGACCGTGCGAAAAGCAATGCCGGCGCGAGGGGGCTTATGCAGATGACAAGAATAGCATGGGCCCAGGTTGATACCTCAGACTACATGTCAAATGTTTATGTCCCTTTTAAGAATATGCGGAATGGAATAAAGTATTTCTCAGAGTGGATTGATCCCTATTGCGCAAAGCATAATCCCGACTGGGCGACTTTAAGCGACGCTTCAAAAAGGAAAATAGCGGCGGCTGCTTATAATGCAGGAACCCGAAGGGCCGCAGAGTCTGATTTTGACGTGGCGGCCATGCCAAGCGAAACTCAGCATTATGTAAGAAAGATAGAAAAATTCACGGAAGCAATGCAATAAAATTTAAATAATCAATTTATGAGATAAAATCATGGTATTGAAATTTAATGTCTATGAGGCTCCCGACTATTTTTCAGGATGGATACCTTATGCAACATATAGCAAGGACAATGTGCCCAAAGGAATAGCTCCAAACGTGCCTGACGTGGTTAAATATGTTACAGGGGTAATTTGTTCTGCCGATAACACTGGCGAGACTGAAGTATCTTTAATGAGTAATCCCTTTGTGACTGGCTCTAAAAGAATCCCTGCACATAGGTTAGAAAAGTTACTTTTAGATTTGAAGGAACAATTGCCGGATGTAAAATTCAGCCTAGAATAATTATTTTTTCAGCGCAACTCTGACTTGTCTTTGGGGCTGCTTGTTCTTCTTGGTCTGATGCTTCTGTTGTTTTGCCGCAGCTTTTTCCATGGCCTTCCCTGCTTCGACAACCGCAGATTTCTTTTCCTTCTCTTCTTTCTTCTGCTCCGCTTCCTCTGCTTTTTGTTCCGGAGTTTCAACAGCTTTCTTTTCTTCTTTCTTTTTCTTTCCGGACTCCTCTGCCTTCTTCTCCCGCTTTTCAATTCTTTCCTTCTTGAACTTTATCTTTCCAGGAAGCTCAGCAAGCTCGACCCTGACATTTTCATCTTCGCGAATAACTTTGACTTTGATTTTTGAAGGGGGATTTCTTATTCCCCTCATCCAAACGAATTCATTTAGATATCTGTCGAGTTTAACCTTGTTAAGGTCTCTGTCAGGAATCTTCATGTGCCTGGCAACAAATTCCTTTATTGTCCTTATGGCCTTGTTCGTTTTCTTGTACCTTGGTACTTTATTGACCTGCTTTCTTAACGGGATTATGTATTCTCTCTCGACACTTTCCTTGCTTTGTTCCTGTTTTTCTTTTTTAGCCATTCTCTAATCAGCCGAAGTGCGACTTCTTCTGCCTCCTTGGTTTAATATGAAGTTTTGTCCTCTGCCATGACCTTCTATGCCTTGTTATTGCGGAAGGATGGACTCTTTTTCCCGTACCGAACTTTTTAAGAACGACCCAAACTGGCGCCCACTTTGTTCTTCGATTCTGTTTCGCAAGCTTAGATTTTTTTTGATTATTTTTGATTCCCATTATTTCACAGCCTCCAAAAATCTTCTGCCTTTGTCTGTCAATTGTCTTCCTGGCTTCTTTCCCTTGACGCCCTTTATTCCCTTGACGATTTCTGTGAATCCTGCAGCATCGGACTGCTGTAAAATCACCCTGATTATTTTTCCGCCTGCCTTTCTGAATTTCTCTGGCTTGCTCCCTCTGTTTTTCTTGCTTCCGTATTTTGTCCTGAGTCTGTTGACTCCCAAAACATTTTTCCTATAAATCTGTCTGAGAATGCTTGCGGCCCTTTTGTGCCAGAAGTCCGGCTCCTGTATCGGCCTTTCCCTGCTCGGTCCGGATTTCACAAACTCTGCCCAATCCGGCGCCTTGAACTCTGGAATCTTTTTCAGCGCCTCGGCTAATTTAGAATTATATTCCTGAGCGCTCATTTCATATACTGGATTTTCCATCTTAATCAGGCATGCTTTTCAGCATTAGACAATCATAGATTGTTAACCTAGAACTAGTTAGAATTTTGATTTATAAAACTTTTCATGCACCGAAAATACTCTGGAACCATGCAATAATCTTCTGTATAAGGCTTTGGCTTACACATTGATGTGATGCGCATACGTTGCTGGCACACTCGAAATTATTATTGCACTGGACTGTAGTATTCTGAATCTGAACCATGAATGTTCCATCTGCCCCACAGTACTGGCTTGATGTCCTGTATCCTATT
>CAYXWJ010000041.1:2907-4196 GCA_964468775.1 Candidatus Woesearchaeota archaeon | reverse complement strand
CTTTTTTGAATCCATGTATAATTTTGGAAATCAGCCTATAAATTATTTACGAACCCGTTTGACGGGGCCACTCTTTAGTTTCCTCCTTTTGTTAAAATAAGAAAATTGTAAAAATAAAAAATAAAATTACTTCAGGCTGGCTTGAACTGCCGACCATGAAGGCGAAATCTGCTGTCCGTTAAGGTAAAGTGTAGGAGTTCCGCTTGCTGCTGTAGCTGCCTGCTGTGCCGCCTGCTGAACCTGCGAAGCGGTGTCATTGTTCTCAAGGCAACTGTTGAACTTTGCTGTGTCAAGTCCGCTTATTCCTGCAGCAATGCTTTCAAGCTGCTTTACCGTGAACTGTGTCCCTTCCTGCTCTGGTGGAACCTGGTTCCCGAAAATAGCGTCATGCATCTTCCAGAAAAGTCCCTGGTTGTTTGCGCAGTATGCTGCCTGAGCCGCATAGACTGAGCCTGTTCCAAGGAAACTCATAGGAACGTAGACAAATCTCAATTGTCCCTGTTCTGCTGCCTGCTCTAGCTTTCCGAAAGTTCCGACAAGGTCCCCGGACTGGCCTATCATGCCCTGGACTGTAGTGTCTGTCGTATTAGCATTTGCCCAAGAAGCCATTCCTGCTCCGAGTCCGCACCATGGGCACTGGAAATCTGCGAATTCAATAACTGTGTTTTTCGCATTGTCAGGTCCCAACGATGGATAAAGATCAGAGTTTGACGTGAATGTGCTAAGGCTTACGGCCGCTGCGGCAGTGTTGTTTGTGTTTCCATTGTTAACGACTGCGCCAGTGCCTCCTCTGAATCCAAATCCTCCTGTCACTACGGATACTACCAGCAAGACTGCGAGAATTCCTATCACCGATTTATAGACAGTGTCTTTCTTCAGGTGGATAGTGTCTTCTTCACTCATTTTTTCCTCCATTACCGATTTCCGAGAAATTCAACTTATTTAAAGTTAACGAATTTCTAACATAACCTTTCGTCTATCTAGAATTATTTCAATGCTGCCTGGACTGATGCCCATGAAGGCTGTACACTTTTTCCGTTAACAAAGAATGCAGGCGTTCCTTGGATTCCTGCGCTGAATGCAGCGGATGTTGAAGCCTGTATTGCAGTAATGTATGTGTCGTTTTCAAGGCATGACTTGAACTTTGCCTGATCCAATCCAGGGATGCTTTGGGCTATTATTTCAAGGTTCGCTTTAGTATATTTTCCTGTCTCTTCTTGCGGTCCTGTGCTTGCAGCGTAGATTGCATCGTGCATTTGGAAGTATTTCCCTTGGTCTCCTGCACAGTA
>CAYXWJ010000041.1:0-2807 GCA_964468775.1 Candidatus Woesearchaeota archaeon | reverse complement strand
GCTATGTCCTTTGAAAATAAAAATCGCCCCAATCACGACAATGATAAGCAAAGCAAAGGTTGCATACTTCCACAGGTCACTTTTTTTTATCGTAAGCTCTTCAACCATTTCTATAAAGGAAAAATGATGTTTATAAAGTTTGTGAGTTTCAATCAAACAATACCTTGGTTAAGAATGTCATCCCAGGTTTTTTCTCCGATGGCCACGAGAGCTTCTCTGTAAGTCAATATCGGCTTTTCATATTTTGCGAAATCATCAAGGGCGATGCGCGGGCATGCAAGTTCTACGAACGCGTCAATGCTGTAGAAGTTCATGATTTTGTCGGGCGTTAATTCAGACATTGTTATCACGACTGCAGTTTTCCCCGCGTCCCGCAGTTTTTTAAGGAGAAGTTTTGGCGAGCCGAATTTTTGGCCGGGCTTTATCTCAACGATTATTCCTACATTCTTAGCCTCTTTTAATCTCTCGATGGAAATTATTCTTTGCTTCAGGATTTTGTCTCGCAAGCCGGCCATAGTCCTTACATCATCATTATAAACGTCAAGAAGTACCACAGGTTTTTGGACTGCGAGAGTCGCGCCCATTGAATGGAACTGGTTTCCCATGATTACAAAACAATCGACCTGATCCTGTATTGCTTTAAGTCCTTCATACTGGCAGCCGACGATGTGGCCTTCGTATGCAACATTTCCAATCTTCTTCGACAAAACAACACGCTTTCCGTGCTTTTCATAAAACTCTATGATTCCTTTAAGGTCGTGCCTATGCTGAATCGAATAAGAGAAACCGATTGTCTTGTAATCTTTTATGAAAGGAAGAGACTTTTCCAACAAAGGATTTAAGTCAAGATTGTCTTTAACTTCTATGTAGAGTATAGGGAATTTTGTCGGGATGAATTGTGCGTGGCCGAAATGAACTAACAAATCAACTCCAAGAGCTTCTGCTTCTTGGACAGCTACGGAACATGCTCCCCAGCAACTTTCTCCAGAGAAAATGCATTCTATCCCGAGGTCTTCAATCCATTTTGAAATTTCAGGGGAATTTTTCTTTATGCCTTCTGCCAGCTGTACAAGAACTTTCTTTGGCTTGCGTTTTTTTAGCTCTTCAATTAAATAATCTTTTTCAAAGTCTAATGTCATCAGAAATCAACCTCCACTTCGCCTGATTTTATTTTGCATTGGCACGCGAGCCGATGCGTTTCATCAAGGCCGAGCATTTTTTCTTTTTCGTTCATTTCAGAGAGATTTTCTTTGCCTTTCACGATTTCGACTATGCATGTTCCGCAGGTTCCGTTCTTGCAATTGAACGGCACGCCGAGCTCTTCACACGCGTCTTTGATTCCATCGCCATCAGGAATTTCTATCGTTTTTTCTTCATATTTTATTTCGGCCATGAAATGATTTAGAAATCAGGGTTTTAAGGGTTTTGGTTACATGACTTTTCTTTTGTTAATATATTCATAGGCGCTGTGCGCCGCTGTGCATCCGTCCGCCACACCAGTGATTAATTGCTTGAATTGCTTGTTTGTCACGTCGCCGGCCGCATAAACTCCAGGAACATTTGTCTCGGAAGTCGCGTGATTGATTATTATCTCGCCGGCCTTATCTGTTTTCACGCCAATATGCTTTGCGAGCTCCGAAAGTGCGACGTGGCCGATTGCGATAAAGAGGCCGTCCATCGCAAGCTCTTTTTTTCCTTTGTAAGCCTTGTCCAATGTCACAGAGCTCATCAAGTCTGTTCCTTTAATTTCAGTAACATTTGTGTTGTCAATGATTTCTATCTTTTTGTTCGCCTCGATGCGCTTCATATTTATTGGCTCGGGATGAATTTCATGGCCGCGGTAAATTATGTAAACTTTTTTCGCATACTCCGAGAGAAGAAGGGCATCTTTTGCTGCAGAATCCGAGCCTCCGACGATTCCGACAATTTTGTTCTTGAAAAGCGGGCCATCACAGAGCGCGCAATATGAGACGCCTTTGTTTTCAAATTCGCGGGAGCCCTTAACAGATTCCGGCAGCTTTTTCCATTTTGTTCCCGTTGCGAAGAGCAGGGTCTTTCCGAGATATTTTTCTTTTGGCGTTTCAACCAAGAATTCTTTCCCTGACTTTTTCACGCTGGTTGCCTTTTCGCTTTTTATCGTGACGAGTTTGTAAGAGCGCGCTTGGTCTTCCAGTTTTTTGGCTAATCCAACTCCCGTGATGCTTTCAAACCCTGGATAATTTTCAACAAGATGGGTTGTTGTTATGACGCCGCCTACTGGAAGTTCAGTTCCTGAGGTGGTTCCTAGGACGAGAGTTTTTAGGCCGAGCCGCGCAGCATACATTGCGGCAGCTAATCCTGTTCCTCCGGCGCCGAGGATTATGAAATCGTAGCCTGTTTTTGAATCTGCCATCTTATTTTATTCCTAATAAACTTCTGATTCTGCCTTCGTCGAAGCCGACAATTATGTGGCCGTTGACATCCAAGACAGGGACTCCCATTTGATGAGATTTCTTTACCATTTCCATTGCCGCGTTCCTGTCTTTGCTCACGTCAAAATCCGTAAAACTCACTTTGTGCGCAGTCAGAAATTCCTTGGCCTTGTGGCACCATGGACATGTCGGTGTTGAATAAACTTTTACTGTCATTTTATTCCTCCAATTTAATTGACAGAATTTCTATCCCTTCTTTTCAATAACCTTTTATGAAAGAGGTTTTTTAAGTCTTTGCTTGTAGATTTGTATAAATTCTATAGTTACAACACATAAGATTTATAAAGGGCAGAAAGTAGGATTTTATACCTTGGAGTAGGATTATGAAACAAAAAA
>CAYXWJ010000040.1:0-4248 GCA_964468775.1 Candidatus Woesearchaeota archaeon | reverse complement strand
ATCCTGTTGCAATGGCCTTTATCGGATTCATGCCATCGATGAAGAACTTGCTAAGATTGGGCGCAAGATTGAGAGACGCATGCTCTATGATATCCAGGGCCAGGATGAACATGTAAAGCAGGGCCAAAAGCCACGCACCGCTTTTAAGGCGCTGTCCTGCTGTCAGATCTTTCTCTGTTTTGAGCTGCGACTTGCTAAATTCTTTCGCATCCCCCGACCCCTTTTCCATATCAGGCCGAAGAAAATTTAATTTAAGTAATGTTTGGTTTCCGCATGCCAAAACTTATAAACCCAAATTTTTTCTAATCACTATTATAACAGCATGCGAGTCTAAAGATCTGAGCCAGATTTTACGGACTTGCGCTCAGAAATTATATCTTTCTGAAGATTGTTATTGAAATAGAAAATGACTGAAAACGAATTTGAAAAGCTTGGCTTGAACCATGACATAGTGGAACGTCTCAAAACCCTGAGGATAGAGACGCCGACGCAGATTCAGAACGCGGCAATCCCTGTTGCATTGAAAGGCCAGGACATCATTGGCGGCTCAGCGACGGGCTCCGGAAAAACTCTCGCATTCGCCGCGCCAATAATTCAAAATCTCAAGCCCGCGGGTTTTGTTCAGGCCCTCGTCCTTACCCCGACCAGGGAGCTTGCAGAGCAGGTTTCAGGCTCAATTTCAAGATACGCTGGGAATAAAATACATGTTCTTCCAATCTACGGAGGAGTCGACATAGAAAACCAGATTCGGCATTTGTACAACGCAGACGTCATCGTGGGAACTCCCGGGAGAATAATAGATCATCTAAACAGGCGCACGCTGTCTTTAGAGCACGTGAAGATTCTTGTTCTGGATGAATGCGATAGGATGTTCGACATGGGATTTTACCAGGACGTTGAACTAATAATATCCAAATGCCCAAAGAAAAGGCAGACAATGCTTTTCTCGGCTACAGTTTCGGCAGACATAGATCATTTCTCAAAAAAACATACCCATAGTGCAAAAATAATTTCCGTGGCAGAAAACGTGGACCCTTCAAAGCTCAAGCAAAAGTATTACGATGTCCCTGACCAGCTCAAGTTTTCCTTGCTGGTCCAATTGCTGAAACGTGAAGGGACGCGGCAGCTTGTTATGGTTTTCTGTAATACCAGGGGAAACGCGGATTTCGTGGCCAAGAACCTTCAGAATAATGGCATTAATGCGCGCGTAATTCACGGAGGCCTCGACCAGAAAAAGCGCATGAGAATAATTGAAGACTTCCACAAGAAGCGCATAAACGTTCTTGTTTGCACGGATGTGGCGGCCCGAGGCTTGGACATAAAGGGCGTCACGCATGTTTACAATTACGACATCCCAAAAGATTCGACAGAGTACATACACAGGATTGGCCGAACGGCAAGAGCAGGCCGGGAAGGCGAAGCAATAAACATTTTGGCCAGCAGGGATTATGACAATTTCAGAAAAGTCATGAGCCAGATTTCTGGAAAGATGGACATAAAGTCCGGGAAGCTCCCCTACATTAATCAGGTGCGAATTGAAAAGACTTTTGTTAAGCGCAGGCCGGGAAGAGGTCCAGGCAGAAACGCAAGTCCTCGGGGGGCGCGAAGGCCGATGCATTCTAACAGAAGAAACATTCGGCCCCGCAGAATTAGCCGACGATAAAAATATTTTTTGCAAAAAATTTTTAAATGGAATTTTTTTGAAGTCTTAATGGCAAAAAGATTATCAAAAATATTGGCTAATAATGGCTATGTCCTTCCAGAGCTTAGAAGAGGCCCCTGTCCCGATAAAGATATGGTGGAGATAGGAGTTGTTGAAGTGAGGTCATCCCAGGTAAAGTTCCTTCCATTGTTCTTAAAAAAAGAAGCGAAGAACATTGGCGCGACAATAGTTTATGAACGATCAGGAAACATTGATCCAGACGGTTTATATTTGCTATCTGGAAAGGCTTACAGGCCGAAAACTCAGAGGGAATATGCACGAAACGCGCAAAGCGCTTAAGAAAAATCTTCACTCACCAATAAACCCAAATCTTTAAAAGAGAAATTTTCCTTGGTATTTCGATTAAAATGACAAACGAACAAGAAAAAGTTCCGGAACCAACCGCGCCCGCCCAACCTGCCCAACAGGCACCGGCGGAAAAGGCACAACAGCCCGCGTCAACAGCCCAACCTCAGGCACAGCAGCAGCAAGCACAGACAGCTCAGCCTCAGGAATCGGGCGAGCCACAAGTTCCCGAGCTTCCCGCTAAAGCGCCAATGTCAGTTGGAGAGACAGAATCGGAAGCGGCAGCTGCTGCGGAAGCCCCACAGGAATCAGAAAACTCTGAAAGTTCCAAAGGTGGCCCGCACAATTCAGAGCAGACAGCAGAACAGGCTCAGGCCGCTACAGATAATACAAGCACCAACGCAAGTGCTTCAGACGGGGAAAACGCAAACAATTCCTAATTTTATTTCTTTATTTTTTATTTTATAGAATAACTTAAATATTGTATTTACTTTTGCAAAAAATGTCTTGGAAACACTTTCTTGGAGGATTATTTTTCTTCGTAGTTTTCACGCTCCTGCTGCTTTACTGGTTCATTCCGTTCGGCCAGATAAATTTCACGGCCACCTCCTCGGGAAATCATAATTTTTTCCTTAATGGTTCAGTCAATGACTCTATGCAGTTCTACCCCAACATGAGATATCCCGATTCAAGGATTTCGTACCGGATTTCAAACTGCACGCTTCAAAAGAAGGCCGAGATGGAGAGCGCGATTTCAATAATAGAGAACAAGACGGTTTTGCAGTTTTATCCTGTTTCTTCAGGGGAAGAAGTTACGATAACGTGCGACAGCCACACAAAGCTTGACGGGGGATTGTTCATCGCCGGAGAGGGCGGCCCGGCAAATATTACGCAGGCAGGAGATTTCAATGTAATAACCAAGGGAAAGATTTTGCTCTTGAGAGATTCGCAATGCTCTGTCCCGCTTGTCCCTATCCACGAAATGTTCCACGCCCTCGGATTTGTGCACTCAAAAAATCCTGACAACGTAATGTACCCTGTGAGCAAGTGCGGCCAGCAAATCGGAAACGATTCCATCGCGCTGATAGACAAACTTTATTCTTACCCGAGCGAACCGGACCTTCAGTTCCAGTCGGCGAACGCGTCGATGCACGGAAGATATCTTGACGTCAATTTCATAATAAGAGACAACGGGCTTCAATCCTCTAACGCTGCGACAGTAACAATCTACGGAGACAACAGCTCGCTGAAAACGATGAACATAGAGCCGCTTCAAATCGGCGCGGGCAGAGTGATAAAATTGTCAAATATTTTCGTGTTTCAGCAAAGTCTTAAATCCGTGACATTGAAAATAGATTACGCCGGCCCGGAGCTCAGCAAAGACAACAACAATCTCGTTCTGAAAGTGCAAAGTTAGCTTTTCTTATGAAAGAAAAAATTAAATAAAAGAATAAGAGACTTTACCAGTCAAGTTCAAAATCGTCGACCTTTCTGTCAAAGTCGTCGTCTTCATCAAACCTTGACATGGATTCGTCTTCGTCATCGAAGTCGAGATTATCCATATTATCGCCTCATTTTGTTGCCTCTCTAAGATATATGGGGTTTTTAAATATTTTCGTGGCAGACTAGTTAGGAATAGTGTCCATCGACGTCACAGCGTAATGCCAGTTAGTGTATTGATATTTGTTTGACATGTCCTTAAATGTGAACGTCGCAGATTGCCGCGCAGGAATGTATTTTGTCGTCGGAAACGAGACTTCATTTCCGTAATAATCGTCGAAATAAAACATGACTTTAAAATATCCTCCGACATATTCTTGGTTTCTGACGTTTACGCCATATTCGGTCATCGGGGTTCCGACGATTGTCGTCTGCTTTTTCACAAAACTATTGTCGCTGTATCTGAGATAATTGTTATAATTTCCGATGTTTGAATATCTGATATTTTTATTGACATAATAGACTGAAGCATAATTTCCGTAATCGATAATGTAAGGCTTCGTTCCGGCGGGCGCGGATGTTAAAATAATATTCCCTGGATAATAGTTTGGGTAGTTGTTATATCCCAGATAAGCGATTGGCATCGGAGCATTTGAATTAGAGTTTGAACTTGCATTGTTGTAGTTGTAAGTATTGTAAGAATTTGTTATTGTCGTTCTCGTGCCGGAGCCGCCGTAAGCCGAAACCACCCATACCGAAATCGCAATCAGAAACGCCACAAAAACAACGGCAATTATAAT
>CAYXWJ010000039.1:0-4341 GCA_964468775.1 Candidatus Woesearchaeota archaeon | reverse complement strand
GGTTCTTGCGGGAGGGCACCAAGAAATACGAGGAGGCCGCCCTCGCTTACTACCGGAACGGTCAATTCGAACAGGCGCTTAATGCCTCGTATGCGCTCGAGGACAAGAATCCAGAAGTTCTTCTGGCCGAAGCAGTTCCAGGAGAAACACATCCTCTGGTGACAATCGCTCAGGAGCCGCCGTGATCAGGTGCACACAAGTACGCAAATTGGGCAAGCTCAGGGCTGAAGCGGAAAAAAACGCGAAGACAGGTTTCGAGTTCGCTTACATCATGGACAAAATCAAGGAAGAGCGTGAAAGAGGAGTTACAATCGACCTTGCATACAAAAAAATTCTTACACAAAAATACCAAGTTACAATCATTGACGCGCCTGGACACAGAGACTTCGTTAAGAACATGATTACGGGAGCAAGCCAGGCAGATGCTGCATTTTTGGTTATCGCTGCTCCAGCAGGAGTCCAGCCACAGACTACAGAGCACCTTTGGCTTTTGAGAACAATGGGCGTCAAGAACATCGCAGTTGCAATAAACAAGATGGATGCAGTGGAGTACAAAGAAGACAAATTCAACAAAGTAAAAGAAGATGTTGGAAATCTTTTGAAAGGCGTCGGAATAAACCCCGAGACAACCCAGTTCATCGCATGCTCGGGACTTAAGGGAGACAATGTTGTCAAGAAGTCAGAGAAAATGGGATGGTACAAGGGACCAACAGTCCTTGAGCAGTTCGACAACTTCCCTGCACCAGAGCTTCCAACCAACCTACCAATGAGAATGCCTGTCCAGGATGTTTACGAAATCACAGGGATTGGAACTGTTCCTGTAGGAAAAGTCGAGACAGGAATAATGAAAATCGGACAGAAAGTTGTTGTTCTCCCGGGAAGGACCGGAAAGGGAATTCAGGGCGAGATTAAGACAATAGAAATGCACCATGAAACGTTGCCTCAGGCAGATGCAGGAGACAATGTTGGAATAAACATTCGTGGAGTAGGAAAGAAGGACATCGCCCGCGGAGATGTTGTCTGCGACGCGGCTAACCCTCCAAAAGTCGTCGAGGAATTCATCGCAACAATCACAGTCATAAACCACCCAACGGTTTTGGCTAAAGGATACACGCCTGTGTTCCACGTTCACACTGCACAGGTTCCATGCCAGTTCACGGAACTTATCGAGCAGATTGACCCAAGAACAGGACAGGTCATAAAGGAACACCCTGACTTTTTGAAGAATGGGGACACAGCAAAAGTAAGAATCAGGCCGCAGGGAAACCTTTGCATCGAGACGCAGAAGGAAAACCCATGGATGAGCAGATTCGCAGTCAGGGATGCAGGCGCAACGGTCGCAGCAGGAATGTGCACTGAGATTGTGAAGGCAAAGAGTTAATTTTTTGGCTGAAGGTTAAGATTTTTTATAGGGAGTAATTATATTTAGTTTTATTAAATTATCTTGCAGAGCAGAGTGAGGCCGAGCGAACGTATCCTCAAACACGAAAATCCTTAAATACACGAGCGCATTATTATTTTCATGTTGAGCAAAAGCGACGTTGAAAAAGGCATTGACGGCATAGGGAATTTCATCAGGATAGACAAGCTGAACCGATTTCTAAAAGAGGCACAGAGCAGCGATGTGAAAAGATTCATTTTGTTGAAACTTGCGGAGGCTTATGATTCCGTGAACATGCCAGAGGAAGCGGCTAAAGCTTTCGGCCATGCGGTAATAGCTTCCATAACTTTCAGAGACAAGATAAAATATTGCATTGAAGAGACAAAGATGCACGCCAAGGCAGGGAATTTTCGCGAAGCCGACGAGTCGATGAAAAAGGCCTTCAGCCATGCAAACAGCATGCAGAAAGAAGAAATACTCTCCGAAGTCAAGAAATACTATATGAAAATCGGCGAGGAATATGAACACGCGCTTAAAAGAGGCCATGCGATAAAAATTTTTGAGCATCTCGCAGGAATGAGGCTTTCCGAAGAAGAGAGATACAAAGTCAAAGAAAAACTTCTCGAGCTTTACGACAAGACAGGAAACATAAGGAAATACAAGATGCTGAAAGGCGGCCTTGATTAGTTCCTAAGATTTTTATACTGATATTTCTTCAAGATTCAATGTTTGATATAAAGAGGTATGGGATTTATTTCATAATTGGCGGGCTGTTGACAACGACCATCGTCGGCCTGGAAGAATTCGGATCCACAGTTTGGTCTAGGCTTGCCGCGTTGTTTCCCGTATTTACGTGGCTGGCCTATTTAATAATAGGAAGCTATGGCGGGACAGGACAGCAAGTCGCCGCGCACGCGAAGTTCGTATTGATTGGCACTATCTTCTGCTGGATTCCGTACATGTTCACAATAATCTATCTATCTCCAAAAATCGGCGTGCAAAAGGGCGTCCTCAGCGCGGTTGGCGTCTTTATAGTTCTGGCAGTTATTTTCACTTATGTCTATTACCATATCTAACTCAGGGCGTATCTCAGATAGTCAATTCCTGCAAATATTCCGAGTATTGCTAATGGAACTGAAAGATATAGGGCCCAGCTCGCCTGGATAATAATCGCACCGAAAACTATTCCCTGGGCAAATGTCGTCACTTTTCCGATTTCTTTCACATGGTAAGAATCTTTCCCTCTGAGGAATGCAACCATAAATCCAGGGATTCCTACGATTTCCCTTGTCACAGAAAGTATCAAAGGGAGAATCATGAAAGTCAGGTTATTACCCTTAAAATAGAAAAACAATGCAAAGAAAGCTACTCCTGTAAATACCCTGTCAAATATCTGGTCCATTCTCGCTCCGACATCCGAGACTTCATGGAACCCTCTTGCAACCTCCCCATCAAACAAATCCGTCAAAGCACCCAAAGCAAAAATTGTCAAAACTAAAAGAGTAGAATAGCCTTTGAAAAGAGTATATGTAAAAAGTGCGACAAAAATTAGCCTAGAGAAGGTAATAATATCAGGAAAGGTAAATTTATATTTCTGAGAATTTGTAGTTTTCTTCCTCTTTGGCATTTAGGAACCATGGAAAAGGGATATAAAAGTCTATCCGAAAATCTTAAAAACCGCCAACATTTCATAATTTTGAATAGAAGAATACGGATTATTATATAATCACATCACATTCACTTCATTATTTTTGGAAGTAGCAACCTGCTTAGCAGAATTGCAAGTATTTTTCTATCTAAATAAACAAATAAATGGAGAAAAATGGCAAAAATAAGTCCAGTATCGATAAAATACATGATACATGCGAACTTCAGAGTTGAGGGCGCTTTGGAAAAGCCCGACGTAATCGGAGCCATCTTCGGCCAGACTGAGGGGCTTCTCGGGGCAGACCTTGAAATGCGCGAGTTGCAGAAGGAAGGCAAGATTGGAAGGATTGAGGTCGACCTTGAACGGGACAATAAGATTACGACAGGGACGATAAAGGTTCCTACTGCTCTTGACCAGTCCGAGACGACTTTGATAGCGGCGGCAATAGAAACCATCGAAAAAATGGGGCCTTGCGACGCGCAGATTGAAGTTGACAAGATTGAGGATGTGAGGGGAAGCAAGCGCGACTATATAATAGAGCGTGCGAAGAAACTCATGGCCGATTTCGGGAACAAGACTGATTCAAGAGAGATTTCCAAGGAGATAAAGGAATCTGCCAGAACGTCAGGAGTCGAAGAATACGGGCCTGAAAAGCTTCCATGCGGAGATATTTCAGGGAAAGAGCTAATCGTCGTGGAAGGCCGGGCGGATGTTTTGAACCTTTTGCGCGCGGGCGTGAAAAACGTCATCGCAATGAACGGAACAAAGCTTCCCGAAAGCATTCGTGAATTGAGCAAGGAAAAGGACATAACTTTGTTCCTTGACGGAGATCGCGGCGGAAAGCTCATAGCCCAGAATGTCATAGACAATGCGAACGTGAAATATATTGCGTTTGCACCGGACGGGAAGGAAGTCGAAGAGCTAACCGGCAAAGAAGTTCTCATGAATCTGCGAAGAAAAGTCCCTGTGGATGATTTTCTTTTAAAGAACAGGGATTCGCGCGGAAGAAATTCCGCATCGCATTCATACAAATCCAGGCGGGAACCGGAAGGTTCTCGTGAGGATTCTAAAATTTCAGATGAAAAAGTAAAAGAAAAACTAAAAGAGATTGCATCAAAGCTGAATGTAAAAGGCAAGGCAATTTTCCTTGACTCGTCGCTTGAAGAAATAAAAAACGTCTCTGCAAAAAGCGCCGTTCCAACATTAAGAAGAATGAGGAAAAAACCTTACGCAATAATACTTGATGGCACGGCCACAGGCGGAATGGTTAAGGCTGCAGAAGAGGCCGGCGCAAAGGTTCTTATGGCAAAGA
>CAYXWJ010000038.1:0-4390 GCA_964468775.1 Candidatus Woesearchaeota archaeon | reverse complement strand
CATGGGATTAAAAAGTGCATTAAAACTTAAGAAGCAAAGAAGAAAATTCCGATGGAAAGACCGTCAATACAAAGTAAGAACCCTTGATCTTTATGCGAAGTCTGACCCTCTCGGAGGCGCGAACCAAGCGAAAGGAATAGTTCTTCAAAAAGTTCAGAAAGAAGCGAAGCAGCCGAACTCAGCAATGAGAAAATGCTGCAAGGTCCAGCTTACAAAGAACGGAAAAACCGTTACTGCATTCATTCCAGGAAACCTCGCGCAGAAATACATCGACGAGCACGATGAAGTCATGATTGAACGAATCGGCGGAAAGCAGGGCCGAACGAAAGGAGATATTCCCGGAGTCAGATGGAAAGTTATCCAAGTAAACGATCAGCCGCTTCATCGTTTGGTGAGCGGAAAGATAGAGAAGGGGAGGAGATAAATGGAAAATTACATGCAAATGATTGAATTAGGGATTTTGGCTTCGCCTTTTGTTTACGTAGGTATAAGAAGTTATGTTAAAAATAAACATATTAGACGTGACGTTGTTCAGCTGAGAAAAAGATTATCAGCCCAGATGGATAGACTTGATTACGAACTCGTTGCTTTGGACGGCTCTGTAGAAAACGACTTTGGTGTCGCAATAAATAAATTAGAGGACACATTAAAAGATGCCCACTTCGCCTGAACTCCCAACATTCAAAATCTTCGGATTGTACGATACAGCTGACGTTAAAGTTGATGATGTTGGTTTGCAGAATGTTATAAATCTTCAGCCGAAGCTCGCATTGAAAAGTTATGGGAGAAACTTTCAAAAATTTGGGCAGGCAAAAACAAACATTGTTGAAAGGCTTATTAACAAAATTTCTGTGGCTGGTCATAGAGGAAAAAAGCATAGAATAATTCTCGGACGGGCAACAGGGAAATACACGAAGAATGCAAACATAATTCTTGAGGCATTTAAGCTGATTGAAAAGCGCACGGGAAAAAACCCTGTGGAGATTCTTGTCAAGGCAATAGAAAATTCCGCGCCAAGGGATGAAGTAACTGTTATTGAATATGGCGGAGCGAGATATCCTCAGGCAGTTGATGTTGCACCTCTAAGAAGAGTTAATCTTGCATTGAGATGGATAACACACGGCGCATCAGACAAGGCATTTGGAAAAAAGAAAACTATTGCGCAGGCGCTTGCAGATGAGATTGTTTTGGCCTCCGAAAACAACGGAGAAAGCTTCGCCGTTAAAAAAAGAAACGAGTCAGAAAAACAGGCGGACTCAGCACGATAATTTTTATAAATCTATTTTTTATTAGGTATTTATGAGTCCGGAGGATATTGCTGCATATGATGTTACTGGAATTGAAACGGCCGAAGATGTTATGGATATGTTAAGAAAGGAGATAGGGGATGTATGCCTTTCAAAAAAACTGAAAAGGTATATTCCCGCCAGGTCTAACAAATTTAATTATACCGGGCTTAATGCTGAAGAGGGTTTAAGATTGGCGGAGTTGCTCTCGGCACAAGTTTGCCGTCTGGAAGAAGAAGTGCGTCGCCCATATTCTTTTGGTTAGTCACCAACAAATTTAAAAACGAATTTTTTCTTGATTGAATATTCTCGACAATGGCCGACGAAAAAGCAAAAAAGATTCAGGAGTTGATGCATCAGCAGGAAAAAATTAGGAACATAGCAATTGCAGCGCACATCGACCACGGGAAGACTACTTTCTCAGATAATCTTTTGGCCGGCGCGGGAATGATGTCCGAAGAGCTCGCTGGGAAGCAAAGAGCGCTGGATTTTCATGAAGACGAAGCTTCAAGGGGAATCACGATAGACTCCGCATCCGTAAGCATGGTCCACAAACTCAATGGAGAAGAATATCTTATCAATCTTATCGACACGCCCGGGCACGTCGACTTCGGCGGAGACGTTACAAGGGCTATGCGTGCTGTTGACGGTTGCGTTATCCTGACCTGTGCAGTAGAGGGTGTCATGCCCCAGACAGAAACTGTCGTCAGGCAGGCATTGAAGGAACTTGTCAAACCTGTTTTGTTCATAAACAAAGTTGACAGGCTGATAAAAGAAGTGAAGCTCACGCCGGAAGAGATGCAGGCCAAGTTCATGAAGATAATCAATCATGTCAACCAGCTTATCGAGAACATCGCGCCTGAAGGCTACAAAGAAAAATGGAAAGTCAATGTTGCCGACGGGAGCGTAGCATTCGGAAGCGCATTCCACAACTGGGCGCTCAGCTTTCCGTATATGAAAGCGAAAGGAATAACATTCAAAGAAGTCATTGAAGCATACCAAGGCAGCGACGACGAAATCTCAAAAAAGATTAAGGATCTCGCGAAGAAAGCTCCGCTTCATGAAATAGTTCTTAACATGTCAATAAGGCACCATCCAAATCCGGTCGTTGCGCAGGAATATAGGATTCCAAAAATCTGGCACGGAGATATTGATTCAAAACTTGGCCAGTCCCTGAAGAATTGCGATTCAAACGGCGAAACGGTTTTTGTCCCTATAAAAATTGTCGTCGATAAACATGCGGGAGAGATTGCGGCAGGAAGACTGTTCTCCGGAAGCATAAAGCAGGGCGATGAAGTTTATATGAACCTTGCAAAGAGAAATGTAAGGATACAGCAAGTTTCTGTTTACAAAGGCGCGCAAAGGCTTGTCGTCGATGAAGTCAGCGCAGGAAACATCGTCGGTGTTGTAGGACTTAAGGATGTGTTCGCAGGAGAGACGGTAAGCAAATCTCCAATAGAGCCATTCGAAGCGATAAAGCATTTGTTCGACCCTGTTGTCACAAAATCCATCGAGGCAACAAAGGCCGCGGACTTGCCAAAGCTTGTTGAGGTCCTGAAGCAAGTCAGGAAAGAGGACCCTTCGATAAAGATTGAAATCAACGAGCAGACGGGAGAATCTCTTATGTCAGGGATGGGCGAATTGCATCTTGAAATCATAGAGAACCGAATTAAAACGGAGAAAGGACTTGATGTCAGAACAAGTCCTCCGATAATTGTTTACAGAGAAACAGTCGGGAAAGAATCTAAAGCGGAAGAAGGAAGAAGCCCAAACAAGCACAACAGCTTTTACATAAAGGTCGAGCCGCTCGAGGAAGAAGTTTATGAAGCGATAAAATCAGGAGACGTTCCCGAGGGGCGCGTAAAGAAAAAGTCGCAGGCCGTCGCTGACTCGCTTTCAAAATTCTGGGATGGAGATACAATCAGAAACGTCAGGGATATTTACAAAGGAAATGTTTTCTTGGACGAGACTCGTGGAGAAGTTCACATTGGAGAAGTTATTGAAATGGTTCTTGATGCCTTTGAGATGGTCATGGATCAGGGTCCTCTTGCGAGAGAGCCTTGCATGAAAATGAGAGTTTCCCTTGCTGACATAAGACTTCACGAAGATGCGATTCACCGTGGGCCGGCCCAGGTTTATCCTGCAGTGCGGGAAGCGATTACGGCATCAATGAAAAATGCGACGCCTTACATTCTTGAGCCCCTGCAAGTCCATGTTATTGACATGCCGGACAAATTCCTCGGAGCAGTGACAAAGCTCGTCGGAGGAAAGCGCGGGCAGATGCTTGGAGTAGAGCAAGAAGGAACCCAGGCTGAAATGAGGGCAAAGCTCCCAGTCGCAGAAATGATTGGTTGGAGCAATGATTTGCGTTCAGCTACTGAAGGGCGCGGAACAAGCTCGCTGTCAGACCAGCTTTTCGAAAGAGTTCCCGCAAGCATACAGCCCGAAGTCATAAGAAGAATCAGAGACAGAAAAGGTTTGGCGGAGAATCAATAATCACAACAATTCTTTTAAATTTTGTTTCTCTAGATGATAATGGAAATTTACTGCATTGTTTGTAGCAGGAAAAAAATTGAAACTTTGAGGCCTGTTGATTCCGTTGATCTTTACCTTTCTCCTAATATAAGAAATGTTTATGAGATGAGTAAACATGACGGGGTTGAATTTAGAATACTCTCGGGGAAGTTTGGTTTATTGGCACCGCATGATAAAGTTGAAAGGTATGATTACCTTTTAAAAGACGACGCTGTTGAGGGACTTGTAGAAAAACTAAAAGATCAAATCAGATCTCAAGGAATTGATATGATAACTTTCTTCGCAGAAAACAGACAAGAACATCCAAATTGGGGGCCCTATTATGATGCTATAATCGGAGCATGTGAAGATCTTGGGATAAGACTAGAACGTATTGAGATTGATTAAAATTTCACAGAAAACTTTATAAACTAATTTTTTTATTAACTAACCATGGCTAAAGAAAAACCAAACATGAATGTTGTTTTCGTCGGGCACGTCGACGCTGGGAAGTCAACAGTAGTTGGAAGACTTTTGTTCGACTCCGGTGCTGTTTCTGAACAGGAGATGGCAAAGCTCAGGGCTGAAGC
>CAYXWJ010000037.1:0-4752 GCA_964468775.1 Candidatus Woesearchaeota archaeon | reverse complement strand
GAATTTCCTTGAATCTTTTACATAATCCAGGCTAAGGACGTAATTTCGCTTCCAGAAATTCTCTTCCTTCTTTTTATGATGTGCGCGCCCCTTTTTCTTTTTTGCCATTTTATTTAGCTTCAACTAAAATATTTTCTTATGTATCTGGTCTTCTTTTTGTATTTCTTCCTTAAATAAATTCCGTATGCAATTCCTGCGAGCAATCCGCCAAGATGTGCAGTGTTTCCTATCCCGATATTTCCTGCAATCGAAACCAGCCATAAAATAACGAGGAGTCCCGGAATCGCATATTTTGCTTTTATAGGAATTGGGATGAACATTACATAAAGGGGAATATTCGGAGTCAGGATAACCATCAGGCCTGCAATTCCAAAAAGTGCACCGGATGCGCCGACAGCATAAGCCGTAAAATCACTGCGGAAAATCAATGATGCGAATACAAAAAAAAGGCCGGCAATCAACCCTGAGGCCATATAAAACCAGAAGTATCTCTTTCTCCCAAGAATCCTTTCAACAAAACTTCCTATGAAAACTAATGAGAGCATGTTTACAAATATGTGTAAAAAGCTTGCATGCATAAACATGCTTGTCAGAAAAGTCCAGAGGTATTTTCCTGCAAAAATGTTGGCTGGCTTTAGAGCCACAGCATCTATAGAAAGTGTCTTCGTAGAAATAAGCAATGTGAAAATTATGAATGCGACAACATTTACCAAAACAAGAGTCATTGTAACACTCAGCGAACTGAAGATACTTTTCCGTCGCCCAGGACTGAAAGTGTAATTATCCATCACTTTCTCCTTGGTTTTTTCTTTTTTGTAATCTTAGAAACTTTCTTAGATTTTTTAGGCAATCTTTTTTTCACAGTATTTTTTGAACTTTTTTTCTGGGTCTTCTTTGTTTTTTTCTTTGAAATTTTTTTTGCCGCGCGTTCCTTGGGATGTTTTCCTTTCTTTTTGGCCTCTTTCTGACGGGCTTTTGCCCTCTCTTCGCGCCGTTTCTTCAAAACCTTCGCACGCTCCCGTTCATACTTTTTGATTTCACGCTCTCTCTTTTTCGTAGCGACATGCTCTTCTTTTTCTATTTCATTATCAATCAGAGATAAGTCCTTGTTCAATCTGTCTATATTCTTCCTTATCTCATTCACCAATTTAGTGTTGTCTTTCAAAACAAGAAGATTTCCGCATTCGTTGCATGTGAAGTCATAAAGCAGCGCATTCTCTTCGCTGAGTTCTATGTGGCAGCGCTCGCAAACATAAAATCTTTTCGTCTCCCTGCTCTTAAGCTGATGCTCGTAATTCCCTCTTTTCTTCAGAAGATTGTTCCTCAGAAACTCCAGCGCCTTCAAAGTTTCTATTTTCCAAAAATAAGTGTACCATCCCTTCTTTTTATCTTTCTTTCTTATCGACGACACGAGGCCGTGATCTGATATTTTGTAAAGAATGTTCCTCGTTTGATTTATAGTGAGGTCAAGTTTCTTAGCGATGATAAATTCATTCACGTGTTTTTTGGTGTCCAGCAAATTGACAAGATCTTCCGCAGGCTTTCCAGCGATGGAGCCAAACGCCTCTTTAAGAAATTTATTGAGCATTCAAAGAAGAAAAAAAGTTCAAATAAATACCTTTCGGTTCAAAAAACAGAGTTGGCCAAAATGAAAAACATTTTTAAACCTAAATACTCTTTTATATACATCCTAAAATATATGTTCAAATAACACGATGGGATTATTCAATAAAAAAAAGGTGCCAACAAGTCAAAATCTGCCTTCGTTGCCGGAGCTCCCAAAGCTTCCCGATCTTCCTTCTATGCATGATGGAGACGACAAACAAATACACAAACTTCCAAGTTTTCCTTCAAGTTCTCTCGGCAAAAAATTTTCTCAGGACACAATAAAAGGAGCTGTTTCTGGGGAAGAAGAGGATGAGGGAAAGGCAAATGAATTTGCTAATTATGACGAAGATGAGGATGAGGAGCAGACGATGCCCGAACCACTTAAGAAACCAATGACACGAGAGGTAGGCTCTGAAGAAAGGAGAAGTATAATGGCTTCAACTGAACCCTATGCTCCTGCTGCCAAAACTGCCGCTAGACCTTCAGTCTCGGTTGCTCCAGTACAAACAAGAGGGGCAGAGCCTGTTTTCATAAGAGTTGATAAGTTTGAGGGTGCGATGCAGATCTTCAACCAGACAAGAAAGAAAATGGATGAGATAGAAAAAATTCTTGGCGACATCAAGAACTTAAAAGACAAGGAGGACCAAGAGTTGACATCCTGGGAAAATGAAATAATGGCCCTCAAAGACAAGATTGAAAAAGTCAACGCAGACATCTTCTCTAAGGTTTAATCTTATGGCAAAAAAAGATAGTCTTATACATATAAAGCTTGAATACGACGAGGCAGTTGAAGGCAAAAGAGATGTTCTATCCGCCGAGGCCGGTCTCTTAAGGGTTTCTCAAAAGATAGAGGAATATAAATTATTGAGAGATAAAGAACTTGCATTGAAATTCCTCCTTTACAAAAAACTCAAAGACGTGAGATTGAATATAAATACGCTTCACAAACTTCTTCCAATAGTAAAAATGCCTGAGATGCTGAAGAAAGAAGAATACAAGGGCCAAAGCAAAGTCAAAGGCACTACTGTGAGAAAAGTTCCGCCAATAGACAGAGCGAACGATATCCAGTCTCAGCTTAATGAGATTGAACAAAAGCTTAATAGCTTGCCAAGGTAATTTAGATTTTTAATATTATTCCACAACAGCCTTAATCCTTCTGACTCCTGCAGATGAAGACTCTTCTTTCGTGATTTTGAATTTTCCGATTTCCTTCGTGTTTGAAACATGCGGCCCTGTGCAAATTTCTTTTGAGAACCATCCCTTAGAATCAGAAGTGTCTTCAATTGTATAAACAGAAACCATCTCCGGATATTTGGCGCCGAACTCGCTTTGCGCCCCTGATGCAAGCGCCTTCTTAAGAGGCATTTCTTCACGAACGACACGCAAACCAGATTTTATCTTTTCATTTACAAGTGCTTCAATTTTCTTTATTTCTTCGGGCGTAAGTTTCCTCGGAAAATTAAAATCAAATCTCAATCTTTCGGCAGTGATATTTGAGCCTTTCTGCCTTACATCTTTCCCGAGCACTTTCCTTAAGGCTTCATTAAGAAGATGCGTCGCCGTGTGAAGTTTCCGAACCTGTTCGCTATTGTCCGCCAGCCCTGATTTGAAAACCCCTGAAGAAGCAGTCCGAGAAAGTTCCTGATGCTTCTCGAGTTCACGTTCAAAATCCTTCATATCTATTTTAATTTTCTTCTCCTTCGCAATATCTTGTATAATTTCTATCGGGAAACCGTACGACTGGTAAAGCAAGAAGGCATCTTTCCCTGACAATGATTTCTTTCCTTTAATCATTTTATTGAACTTCTTCAATCCGCTCTCCAAAGTCTCGCCGAACTTCTCCTCTTCCTGCTCTAGCGTTTTCAGAATATGCTGTTTATTTTTTCCAAGCTCTTTGTAATCACCATATATCTGAAAAACAGGCTCTGCAATTTTTATGATAAAATTTTCGAGGCCGAGTTTCCTTCCGTATCTTATCGCTCTTCTTATCAATCTTCTTAAGACATACCCTCTGCCGGTATTTGCGGGCACGACGCCGTCGGAAATTATGAAAACAGAGGCCTTTACATGGTCCGCAACAATCCTCATCGTTCGCTCGTTGCCCTTATATTTCTTCCCCGAAATTTTTTCAATTTTACCTATTATGGGCTTCCACATGTCTGCCATATAATTATCCTCAAGGCCATTCAACACAGCAACAGTTCTTTCAACTCCTCCGCCAAAGTCCACATTCTTTTGTTTAGCTTCCTTGAAAACCCCATTAGTATCCTTAACATATTGCATCAAAACATCATTTCCAATCTCAACCCATTTATTATCTTCAGGATCAAATTTTTTAGGCGCCTCTTGTTTTCCAGACCAATAAAACTGTTCTGTGTCAGGACCGCAAGGCCCCGTGTTTCCGGCAGGCCCCCACCAGTTATCCGCTTTTGGAAGAAATGCAATTCTTTCTTTCTTGATTCCTAGGGATTCCCAAATCGCTGCAGATTCAGTATCACGTGGCGCATCATTGTCTCCGGTAAAGCAACTTATCGCATATTTTTTTAATGGAATATCCAAGACCTTATTATGAAATTCAAAAGTGTAATTTATCGCATCCTTTTTCCAGTAATCGCCTAAAGACCAATTCCCCAGCATCTCAAAAAAAGTGTGGTGCACCTTGTCTCCGACTTCATCGATGTCCGTCGTCCTTATGCACTTCTGCACATTCACAAGCCGCTTTCCCAGGGGGTGTTTTTGCCCAAGCAAATGCGGCACAAGGGGATGCATTCCGGCCGTCGTGAACAGCACTGTTGGATCATTTGCAGGCACCAAAGACGCAGAAGGAATCTCCTTATGTCCCTTAGATTTGAAAAAGTCCAAATATTTCTTGATGAGTTCTTTCCTGTTTATCATAAGTTAATCTAGAAACGAGAAGTTTTAAAGATTTTTGATTACACTATCTGGTATTCTCCGCCAAGTCCGTACTTCTTTTCAAGCCTGTTGAGTTGCCATTGTCCAACAATCGGAAGCCTCCACTGCATGAGCTGTTCAAGTTGCTGTGCGTCCCTGAATTCCTGCCAATTCCCGATTGACGCTCCCTGCGAGAGGGGGGTGACTTCTGGTGTGGATCTTAGCGTGATTCCATTGACATAAGTAAGCTTG
>CAYXWJ010000036.1:0-4788 GCA_964468775.1 Candidatus Woesearchaeota archaeon | reverse complement strand
CCCTGGATGAATGACAGGGTTATTTCTAGATTGGAAGAATTAAGTAAAGTAAAGATAGATAGAATTATGCCACCAAAACCTCCTGCAGTAATTTGGACAGATAACAGAAAGGAGAAAAGCTCCTTTGAGGAGAGTGATTAAGATGTCAGAAAAACCAGTAGTTCTCATGCCAGAGGACATCCAGAGAATCATGGGAAAAGACGCACAAAGAAATAATATTCTTGCTGCGAGGATGGTTGCAGAGATAGTGAAGACGACTCTTGGCCCGCGCGGAATGGACAAAATGTTGGTCTCTCCTACGGGAGATATAATTGTAACTAACGACGGGGTCACGATACTCGAAGAAATGCAGATTGAGCATCCTGCAGCAAAGATGATGGTTGAAATCGCAAGAACACAGGAATCTGAAGTCGGCGACGGAACAACAACTGCCGTGATGCTTGCAGGAAAACTTCTTGAAAATGCAGAAAAGCTTCTTGATAAAAAAATACACCCTACTGTAATCACGAAAGGCTACAGGCTCGCGGCAGAGAAGGCGCAGGAAATCCTGAAGGAAATTTCGCTAAAAATAACATCGGGGGACGAAAATGTTTTGCGCCAGGTCGCGATGACCGCCATGACGGGGAAAGGCGCTGAAGACAACAAAGAAAAATTCGCCGAGATAATTGTTCGGGCGGTAAATCAGATACGCTCGGAAAGCGGAAAGATTGACATTGATGACATAAAAATAGAAAAAGCTAAAGGCGACGGAATAAAAGACACGGAGCTCATTGAAGGAATTGTATTGGACAAAGAAAAAGTCTCGCATGACATGCCGGCCTCTGTACGCTCTGCAAAAATAGCATTAATTGATTTCCCTCTTGAAATAAAAAATCCTGAGATTGACACCAAAGTTTCCATAAATTCTCCGGACCAGCTTCAGAGTTTTTTGATGCAGGAAGAGCAGGAGATAAAAAACATGATTGAAATTGTGCGCGCCTCGGATGCGAATGTCGTTTTCTGCCAGAAAGGGATTGATGAGTTCGCGCAGTATCTTTTGGCCAAAGCCGGAATCTATGCATGCAGGCGCGTTGCGCGCAGTGACTTAGAGAAAATATCAAAGGCTACTGGAGGAAAAATCGTAAGCAATCTAAACGAGCTTAGTCTGGATGAGCTTGGAAATGCGGAACTTGTAGAAGAGATAAAGCATGCGGGAGAATCTTTGACATATATAAGAGGGTGCAGAAATCCTCGCGCATTGACTATTTTGATTCACGGCGGAACAGAGCATGTAATTGATGAAATCGGGCGTGCCATGAAAGACGGGCTTGGTGACGTCGCGTGCGCGCTGCAGTCAGGCCTCGTAGTTCCGGGCGGCGGAGCGATTGAAATAGAGCTCGCCAAAAAACTCAGAGAATTTTCACAGGAGCTCTCCGGAAGAGAACAGCTTGCAGTTGAAGAATTCGCTTCTTCATTGGAATTCATACCAACGACTCTTGCGGAAAACGCAGGAATAGATCCAATAGATGTAATAACAGAACTTAAATCTCGGCATGATTCTGGGGAAAGAAATTCAGGGCTCAACCTGTTCACGAACAGGATTGAAAATGTGCTTGAGGCAAGAATAATAGAGCCCCTAAAAATCAAGAGCCAGGCAATAAATTCTGCGAGCGAAGTGGCGATAATGATTCTCCGCATCGACGACGTCATCGCGGCCAACGACAAAAAGAACGCGAACAGCATATTGCCTTCAGTCGGAAAAAAAGGCCTCCCTGGAATGTATGGGGAATTCTAATTTCTTAAAATATATGAGACGGGGAGGGCAATAGACGCAATTGTTGAAGAAACGGCCCATAAAGTATTGATCAAACTATACTTTCCAGAATGCATCTCGATCAGAAGATCATTATCGTTTCTAGTCACATCCCTTAGAATTCGGTAAAAATTAATTACGGGCACCCATCTCTGCCATTCTCTACGATTCAGGTCTTCCATCCGCCTCTCCACAATTGCCGCTTTTTCATTATCAGTCAGATCTAAGCCAAAATTTTTTTGGGTATGTAAACAATAGTGTTCAATAGTATTTCCGCAAACCCTCTGATCTCCAACGCGAGATTCCATTAAAATATAATAGCTTGTTTGTTTTTAACAATTGTTATATTATAATAACTAAAACAAAAATTCTACAATAACGCCCAGAACAAATACGATTGTTAAAATCCATGCGATGAACTTGTTTATTCGTACGGAAAATTCCGGCTTTCTTCCTCTGGTGCGTCGGGCTTTGAGGCCCATGAGCAAAATCAGGATTCCCGTCAGGCCCCCGGAAATAACTCCGCCAACTCCAAGAACTCTAACGAACCCCGCAATCTTGAAGGCCGTTACCAGGATATAAACTGCCAAGGGAACAAGCGAAACAAAAACGAATTCCCATTTCTTTTTATGCAAGTCGAAGATGAAGCTGTCTCGCAGCGCGAACGCAAGAACAACATAGCTTGTCAGCATCGTAAATATGCCCAGCAGGATGAGTATTTTTCCGATAAAGCCAGAGAACGAAATCGTCGCGACATCAGCAACATTTTTTCCCAGAATCCCTACGAAGATGAAGCTGAACATAACATAAATCACTGCAGGAACCAAAATCCCGACGATTATTGAACGCTTCAAAAACCTTTCTCCATGGTTTCCGGAAAGCTCGCGTTTCAGTTCAGGAATTGATGCAAACCCAAGCAATGCAAAGAGCGTGACGCCGAAAGGAAAGAAGAACATTGAAAAATTTATATTGGAAAGGTTTGCATAGGAAACATTGTGCGCGAGCGCGATGAAAATTCCAATCACAATCAAGATTATAGCAATTACGCCCCAAGATTCTATCTGTTTCAGCCTCCGAAGCCCGCCGTATATTGAAACAGTCACAACAACCCAAAATCCTATCCCGAAAATCAGCGCGCTTCCTGTGCTCCCTGTGAACAGCGTCGAGAAGCTTTGGCCTTCACCGATAAGATATGCTATCAAAGCGGAATAAATCCCGAAAATCAGCGCAAAGAGCATCCAGTTTTTCCCTCGTTTTCCAAGATATCTTTCAGCGTATCCTGGAAGCTGGTGCGTTTCTTTTGTCCGCAAAGTAACTTCCCCAAGGACAAGATTAACATAAATGAGTATTGCAGAAAGCGCGACCAGCCAAAATAATCCGACAATAAATCCCGACTGAGCGAACACATAAGGCAGCCCCAAAATTCCTGCACCGATGACTGTTCCAGTAAGAGTGAAAACCGCCTCGATGAATTTCCTGTTTTGCTTAAAGTTTAATTTCATTTCATAACACCCGGATTATTTTTTATTGCGCGCGTGATTACGAATGGGAAAATCAGAGTTGTTACAAGAGCCATGATTATTATGCTTGAATAAATCTCCGTGTTAATCAGTCCAATCTGAAGCGCAATCAGCGACAACGCGAGCTCTATTGCCCCTCTCGAGTTCATCGCCCATCCTACGACCCAAAGCTGCTCGTTTCTTAAGTGCGTCCAATGCTTTGTGAGGAATGTCCCAAGAATCTTCCCCACTAATGCAAGAGCGATTATTATCAGGACTATGAACGGCTGGACTATAAGCGAGCTGAACTGGAATCTTATTCCCATCGAGATGAAGAAAAACGGCACAATGCACAGGAGCAAAAACTTTTCGAACAGCTTTTTCTCTCCGGGGGTTTCTCTAACTTTCTTATTGAAAATTATTCCTAGGAAAAAGGAGCCTATGACGCCGAGAGTGAAAAACTGCTTGTCCGACCACGCGCCAAAAATTGTGGCGATGATTATAAAGAGGCCCAACCCGATAAAATCATCCACGATTCCCGCGCCCATCATGGCCGCGCTGAGCTTCGTCTTTATTTTCTTTAGGTCAACCAATACGCGCGCGGTCGTGGCTTCCGCAGTTATGGCCATTGAAATACCAATCATGGCTGCAGTGAGATACGAAAATCCGAGAATGATGAACGTGATGAATGCGAGAAGGAAAGGAGTCAGCGACGCGAAAGTCGCGACAAAAACAGAATTGCGCTTTTCTTTGTATAATTTGCTCCATGAAATCTCCAGGCCTGCAAGGAACATCATAGCGAAAAGCCCGACATATCCAAGGATTGATATTATCTGTTCATTCCCCGCAACAAACGCGCTCTGCATCATAGGGATGTTGAAAACCAGGCCCAATGCAATAAGCATGACTACGCCAGGAATCCTTATTTTTTTCCCGATTTGAACTACAAAGTAAGATAAAACTAAAATTAATACTAAGTTCAAAATTATTTCCATCTCTTTTCACCGCTTTTATGAGAAAACTAATAAGATGAAGTTTAAAAGTTTAGGGGTCTATCGTGCATGTATCCGCAGACCAATCAGTAAAGCGACTATGTCTTGAGATTGGAAGAATCTCTGGAAGAGGATTGACATCAAAAAACCCTAATATCTTGCCAGGATCCTGAGAAAGAGAAACCATATGCGATAACTCTGATTTAAACAGAGGGTCCATCACAGGAAAAATTCCATCCAGTCCTCTTTCCTTAAGAATTTCTGCAGGTATTCCATTGTGAAAAGTGGGCACCCTTCCGGTGTATCCCACTGTTGCGTGAGCCAAATAAGATGAAAGATGATTCAGCGATAAAGGGAGATAATGGCCTTTGTTCCCGTTTCCGTCTATGAAATGTATATAACCATACTCGGGGGCCTCTCCGGGCGCTTCTAATCTTCCGATGTAAATTTCTTCAGGAGTCATTTAGTTATAATCTGCCGGGCAGTCCTATTTAAATATTATGAA
>CAYXWJ010000035.1:0-4859 GCA_964468775.1 Candidatus Woesearchaeota archaeon | reverse complement strand
CTCTGCCATAACGGATTGAAGCATTCAAGGCCGAGCTTGTCACAGATTTTCTGGATGCGCGAAGCCTGGTAAACACTCCCCAACGCCCCCGTCACAATCCCTTCAACTCCAAATCTCTTCTTCGCATCTAAAATCGCCTTTTCTAAATCCTTAAGTTCTGATTCTTTGACGCCCTTAGTCTTTTTCACAATCAAGGGAAGGCCCATGGACGCAGCCTGGCTTTTCGTTTTTAGCACAGACGGTGTGTGAAACATGAAGCTGTCAGGATTTTCAGAAACCAAGGTTATCAGGCATGAAAGTTCATAACCTTCTTTTTTGGCAAGCCACGCAGCGTAAGTCGAATCTTTCCCTCCGGAGAACAAAACACCTAATTTCATGCAAAGTCAAAGCCGGCGAGGTTTTTAAGATATTTGATGGTCGCATAGGGATAATAGAAAACATATAATGGAAAATAGCGGTTGGAACGATTAATTTAAAACACTTTGTTTCATCGTAATGTTATGAAGATAATTTCATGGAACGTCAACGGCCTGCGCTCTGCACTGAAGAACGGATTTTATGATTTTGTAAGGCAGGAGAACCCAGACATTTTGTGCCTTCAGGAAATAAAGGCCGCCAAAGAGCAGGTTGACATGCAATTGGATAATTACGGATTTCATATCTGGAACTCTGCGGAAAGAAAAGGCTATTCGGGCACGGCGGTATTCTCTAAAATAAAGCCGATTTCGGAAGTAAGAAAAATTGGCCATGAGCTTGACAACGAAGGCCGCGTTCTCGCGCTGGAGTTTGAAAATTTCTTTCTTGTGAATGTTTATGTTCCGAATTCCGGCCGCGGCCTGCCACGACTGAAAATTCGCGAGGAATGGGATGAGGCATTCCTAAAATTTCTTAAAAACCTTGAATCCAAAAAGCCGGTGGTTATATGCGGAGACATGAATGTCGCGCACAAGCCGATAGACCTTGCAAACCCTGATTCAAATTACAACAAGACTGCAGGTTACACCCAAAAAGAAATCGACGGCTTCCAAAAATACATCGACAGTGGCTTCGTAGATACGTTCAGACAATTCAACAGCTCTCCCGCACAATATACTTATTGGGGAATGTGGTATAACCTTCGACAAAGAAACATTGGATGGCGAATAGATTACTTTCTGGTCTCAAAAGATTTCATGAAACACGTTAAGAAGTCGTTCATCCTAAAAGACATCATGGGTTCGGACCATTGCCCTGTGGGAATTGATATTGATTCAAAATGATTCTTATAATAAACATCTGCAAGGAGCCGCTGCATTTTTATGAATTTGTAAAGCCGGTTGCGGATATACTTTCAAATGCAGGGAAAGATGCCCTTATTGTTCATTACAAAGACCTTTCCAGCGACGACCTAAAGCGTGCTGACAAAATAATAATCTGCGGAACGTCCCTGAAAGACAATCAATTCCTGAAAGACATTTCTAAATTTACCTGGCTCAAAAGCCACAGGAAACCAGTTTTAGGGATTTGCGGCGGCGCGCATATCATTGGTTTGTCGCTTGGAGGAAAACTGAAAAAGAAAAAGGAAATCGGATTGAAAGAAATCGCCATAAAGAAAAAATTCTTGGATGTAGAAGGAAAAAAAGAAGTCTATCACCTTCACCAATTTTACGTTCTTCCGGAGACGTTCAAAAAAGAAAATTTTTATGCAACTCTGTTTCATCCAGAGGTTAGAAACAAAGAAATTATTGAGAGTTTTTTGGAAATTTAATCATTAGAATTATATGCGTCATAAATATTCCAAAGCCATAGTACTGGTGTGGTGATGAAACCTACTATGAATGCTATAAGAAATATGCTAACAATCATACCTAAGAAAATTAGAATGCCTTTTCCGACCTGACCTTTTATAAGTTGGCCCAATCCAGGGACAAAAAAAGAAAGTATTGCAGGCACTCCATGCTTTTGCTCATTACGTCGGTCATGGTGTTTTTTGGCCATACTACATTATCGATTCATGATTTAAATAATTTCCTAAATCTGAATTCTTGAGAACATCCAGCTTCCAAAAATCAATATTATTGCCGTTACAAGAGCGCAGACAAAAAAATCAGGAATTATCCCGAACTGAGTAACTCCTGTAAGGGCTGCGCGAATTCCGTCGACGCCATAGGTCAAAGGATTGAAATCTGCTATGATTTTTAGTGCGGTTGGTGCGCTATCCAGCGGGAACAATGCACCAGAGAGGAAGAAAATAGGCATTATGATGAAATTCATTATCAAAGGGAAAGCCTGCATGTCATTCATTCTTGAAGCCAGCGCAGTTCCAAGAGATGTGAAAAGCAATCCTATCAGTATCATAAATATTAATGCTATTGGAAAGTATAACCAATTAACAACCCTAAACCCTATCAGCAATGTTATTAACAAGACTATGATTCCCTGCAAAATCGCCGTTGTTGCGCCCCCAAGGGTTCTTCCCCACATTATCTTGAATCGTGAAACTGGCGCAACAAGAGTTTCTTTCAAAAATCCGAACTGCCTGTCCCAGATAACTTCAATGCCTGCAAACATAGCAGTGAAAAGTATGCTCATCGCAATGATTCCCGGGGCCAAGAAGTCAATAAAATTTCCTCCCGTGGTTTGCTGATACAAATGTCCCAAACCGAATCCAAGCGCAACAAGGAAAAGTATTGGCTGTCCCAGCGAACCGATTATCCTTGCCTTGGATCGCAGATATTTTTTTACCTGCCTCAGCCACATGATGTAAACGGGCGAATTCATCTCCGTCGCCCCCAAACTCTTGCGCCCTGCCTCAAATGGTCTATTGCCCCCGCGCTTTCGTCTCTTATTGCATGTCCAGTCAGCTTAAGAAATGCATCCTCAAGATTTTTTGTCTTGGTTTTCTTTTTTATTTCTTTGGCCGTGCCCTCAAGAATAATTTTTCCGCTGTCAATTATTGCAATCTTATCGGCGACCTTCTCCGCCTCGGCCATGTAGTGCGTCGTCAAAAAAACAGTCATGCCTTCTTTTTTGTTAAGTTCTTTTATGTATTCCCAAATGTGGTTCCTCGTTTGCGGATCAAGTCCGAGAGTTGGCTCGTCCAAAAAAAGAATTTTAGGATGATGTATAAGTCCCCGCGCAATTTCCAACCTTCTCTTCATTCCTCCTGAAAAACTTTTCACAAGGCTGTTTCTTCTGTCCCACAAACCGACAAATTTCATTAAATATTCAATTCTTTCTTTTCGAACTTTTGCAGGAACTCCGTAAAATACTGCGTGGAACTCCATGTTTTCAAAAGCAGTCAAATCGTCATCAAGGCTTGGGTCCTGGAACACAATCCCGAAAGTTTTCCGCGCTTTGTTTTTTTCTTTTATTGGATTTAGATTGTTCAAGGAAATATCTCCCGAGGTTGCATTCAGAAGTGTCGTGAGCATTTTTATCGTGGTCGTTTTTCCTGCGCCGTTAGGCCCGAGAAACGCAAACATCTGCCCTTTCTCAACTCCGAAGGAAATGTCATCCACAGCCGCGAAATCTTTGAATTTTTTCACAAGATTCTTAACATCTATAATATTTTCCTTTGCCACGAGTCAACGAAACAAAAATTGGTTTTTAAAACTTACGAAAAAATGGACCTATCGAGAATCGAACTCGAGCTTTATCGTTTTCCGACAACAACAGTTTTTCTACCATTGTAGTTTCTTTTTCTAAAAGAAACCCAGTTGCGAACGATACGTCGTAACCACTTGACTATAGGCCCTTCACAACTCCAATCTCGATTGTGCACCGGTCTTTAAATCTTTTACTTTGAACTCCCTGTTCTTGACTTCCTGCTTCCCGACAAAAATCGCTTTTTTATACCCATATGAGTTTGCATATTGAAGCGCCTTGCTTGGCTTTCCATAAAAGACGCTGACCTTCTCACCTTTTGAACGGAGGGCCTGCGCAATTTTTATTGCTTCTTTGTCTTCATTAAGAGAAATAACCAGGATTTTGTTTTTTTCGTCCTTGAGTTTTGATGCATATGCAAGTCTCTCCGCCCCAAAAGAAATCCCTGTTGAACTCACACCACCAATTTTATAGCTTCCTCCTCCGCCCATGCTTTCTCGAATTCCGCGAACTTTTACCTCAAAGACGTTTCCATCATAATATGAAAGTCCGCGAACCACCGTCGGAGAGAAAAGAACTTTCACATCATAATCTTTGCAGATTTCAATAAGTTTTTGGACTTCTTTGTACGCGCTGAATTGGCTGAAGAATTTTGAGCCTTTTTTGAAATCTGAAATAAGTTTTCCTGCGCCGTACTTTTCAAGATTTTTGATAACTTGTGTTTCAGGTATCTTCCCGTATTTGTCTATCTCACGCAAAACATCTTCTGCATCTTTTATTTTTTCTTTCTTTAGAATCTGATTCATAAGCTTTCTGCTATTCGCAAGAATCACTGGCTTCAACCCAAGTTTCTTAAAAATCTCTGCCGTCATCACAATAAGCTCCGCCTCTTCCTTAACCGTCGAGCCAACGACATCAGCATCGCATTGCGTAAACTGTCTGAATCTGTTTTTTGAAATAGGTTCATCACGAAAGACGGGACCGACTTGGTATCTTTTGTACGGTATCTTTTTGTTCTTTGCAATACGCTTCAGCTGGAATGTAAATTCATACCTCAACGCAAGATTTCTGCCGCCTTTGTCTTTCAGCTTGAAAATATCAGAGATTGCCTCGTCTTTTTCGTTCCCTTTTTTCATGAACTCCTCATGTTCTATCAAGGGAGTATTTGTCGGCTCAAATCCATACATCTCGAAAGTCTCAGCTACGATTTTCTTCATGTCTTCAATATTCTGAGCTTCATTTCAGGTATAATCCCTGAAGCCCTTCACAGTTTC
>CAYXWJ010000034.1:0-5411 GCA_964468775.1 Candidatus Woesearchaeota archaeon | reverse complement strand
TGAAACATTTAAAAATAATCTCATCTAATTCATTTTATGGTCGCAATAGGTTTCGTTTCAGACATTCTCAATGTGTACAATTCATTTCTGGCTGCGATGCCTCCGTCGATTCAGAGTTTTGTGAATCTTTTTCTTCTTGTATTGCTCGTAGTGGTTTATGCGGTCTTCATCTGGAAATTTTATCAGTTCATCGCGCGAAAGAACATTTTTCGGCTCAACCTGAACCAATACAACCATGTCGAGCATCCCGGCCTTGCGAAAATACTTGCGAGTTCGCTTTACCTTCTTGAATACATAATCATACTGCCGTTCGTAATTTTCTTCTGGTTCGCAGTGTTCACACTTTTCCTTGTGCTTCTGACGAACAGCCTTTCATTAAACACGCTGCTGGTAGTTTCCGTCATAATCATCGCTTCCGTCAGGATGACTTCTTACATTCCGGGGTACGGTGAAAACCTTGCGAAAGAAATCGCGAAGCTTCTTCCATTGAACCTCCTTGCAATCGCGCTTATCGGGAAAACTGCATTCAGCTTCGAAGGTGTCATTTCAAACCTCTCCGAGATTCCAAACCTATTCAGCACAATTCTGAATTATCTATTTTTCATAATAGTTCTGGAAATAATCCTTCGGCTGTTTGATTTCCTATTCGCATTTTTCGGATGGACCGGCGGTCCCACCCCAGAAGGTAAAAATGAAAAAGAAAAAGAGAAATAATTTTTCAAACTACATAGATTATCTGAAAGACAACCCTAAAGGATATTGGTTCAAGAGGAAGCTTTATGGATGGGGCTGGATTCCAGCGAGATGGGAAGGATGGCTGACTGTTCTGATATTTGTCATCGCACTTGTCTTCGTTATACAAGAGATAGCAACAAATCCAGCGAGCAGGACGGTTTATTGGACAACCTTCGTGCTTTTGATAATTCTACTTATACTCATCGGATACAAAAAAGGCGAGAAACCTGGGTGGCGTTGGGGATTTTCTAGAAAGAAAAATTAACCCAGTAAGGCAAGACATTCATTTCTCAAAATTCCCGCCTTAAGTTTTATTTTATTTCCTGATTTTTTATTAAGATTGCTATCATTTATATTTATCTCTGGGTATCCTGCATTTATTGAATCTCTTAGCGTTGCACCAAAAACAATCCGGGGAATCTTAGTAATCCATGCCATATAAAAGCACATTACACAGGGTTCGCATGTAGAGTAAAGGATACAACCCTCCAGGGTTTTTGACTTTAGTTTTTTGCAGGCATTTAAAATGGCCTGAGTTTCCGCATGAAATCTGGCGTCGCCTTTCGGCCTTTTTCCCATTTTTGATATAATTTTATTATTTTTAACAACGACGGCTCCAAAATGATGGCCTTGTTTTTTGGCGTCTTCTATCGCAATTTTCATAAATAATTCGTCTTTCATTTGAACTAATCCCTTTCAACTTCAGGATGTTCCTGTCCGCGGGCAAGCCTGTCTTTCAGCATCTTGATATGCTTTTCTTTTTCTTCCTCGTATCCTTTTTCGCTCGTCTTTATGTCGCGGAGCATTTTTGCAACATACTCTCCCCCGAGGAAGTGCGGCGTAAGAACGTAACTTGCGCCCTTTTTGTAAAGGCTTAAGGCGTTTTCTATTGAATGCGCGCGGACGATTATGATTGCATCCTTGTTTGCGAGCCGCACGTTTTCTATGAGAATCATGTTCGCGTCGAAGTCAGGGATTGTTGAAATCACTAGCTGGACCTTGTCGAGGGGAAGCTCGCTCAAAAGGGCCTCGTCGTCAACGTCTCCGTAAAGGCAAGGTATCCTGGCTTTTGTAAGGCTTGCAATCACGTCGGGGCTATAATCAATCACAAGATATCTTTTCCTGATCCTTTGAAGCGACCTTAAAATTCCGAAACCTATCCTGTTGTATCCGAACAAAATAGCGTCGTATTTCTTGTTTACTTTTCTTTTGAGCCGGACGCCTTTTCTCTCGAACAGGGCCGCGAAGCCTTCCATTTTTTTGTATATTTGGTTCGAATAGATTATCATGTATGTCGAGAGAGTCATAGTTATCACCGCTGTCAATGTGACTGTTGCGAGAACGTTTCCGGGTATGTGGCCCAGCGCGACGCCCAATGTGAGAAGAATGAGCGAGAACTCGGAAACCTGGCCGAGAGTTGTCCCGACCAAAAAGTTTGTCCTTTTCGTGTATCCGTATATTGCCATGAGGGCCATTGTGATTATCGGCTTGAGAATGAGGACTATCAAAGAAAGAACTACTGCATCAAAAACGATTGAGCCGAGGTTTGAAATTTGTATGTTAAGCCCTAAGATTATGAAGAATATTATGAGGAAGAAATCCCTCAGCGGGCGAATCTTGGAACTTATTTCGGTGCTGTAAGGGGAAATGGAAAGCACTACTCCTGCAATCAATGCGCCGATTTCAATTGAGAATCCAAGGTAGCTGAATAATGCGGCGATTGCGAAGGCCCAGGTTATTGAAAATAGGAAGAGGAGTTCCTGTGAGCGCGCGATGTTTTTTATTGCGCGGGGAAGAACAAAGAACCCTGCAAGGAACAATAAAAGGATTATGCCGCCGCCCATAACAACGCTGCGCAAAGCGAATGAAGTTATGCTGACTCCTGACGTAAGGGAAGAAATGAACATGAGAACGAATATTGCGACGAGGTCCTGCAGGATAAGTATTCCTATTGAGATTTTTCCGTAAAGAGATTCAAGCTGGCGCTCGTCGGAAAGAAGCTTGAGAATGATGATTGTGCTGCTGAACGCGAGCGCGATTCCGATGTAGGCCGAGGCGATGAGGCCGAAGCTTAGAAGATAAAACGCGGCCAAGAATCCGACGAAGAAAGTGACGAGGACCTGCACGAGGCCGATTACTAACGAGGAGACTCCGACTTCCTTTATGACTTTGGGATTCATATGCAAACCGACGATGAACAATAAAAACGCGACGCCGAATTCAGAAAAAGTGTTTATTATCTGCTGGCTTGCGCCGAATCTTAATATGAAAGGGCTGATGACAATTCCTGCGATGATGTAACCGATTATCAGCGGCTGCTTGAACATTCGCGCGATGTAAGAGACTATGAAAGCCACCAGCAGGATTATTGCAAGCTGTATGAAGATAAGTTCTGACATGTCCGCCTCTTTGTATAATAAATTTATGAGAATTGAATATAAAAAGGTTTTTAAACAAATGTAAAATCTTTATACCATGCCGAAAGTAAGAATAAAGCTCAACAGCACGGACATAGAAATGCTCAACGTTATCTGCGATTCTGTGAAGGAAATTGCGCAGAAATCAGGGATTGCGATTTCAGGGCCTGTGCCTTTGCCTACGAAGCGGCTCAAAATCACAACAAGAAAAAGCCCCTGCGGAGACGGGACTGCAACATTCGACAATTTCGAGATGAGAATCCATAAGAGGCTGATTGACCTTCCGGCCAACGAAAAAGTTCTCCATCATATAATGAGGATGCAGATTCCTAAGAACGTCAATATCAAGATTGAGATGAAGGATTAAAGTATTAAATTTATTCTCTTCCCAAAAGCCGTAACAATTTATTTTTGAAAGCGGTTCCTTCCCGACCAAGTTGCATGACAGGTTGACCATTTTCAATTATTGGCTCTCTGTTTTCATTCCTTACAGGAATCACAAAACCCTTTACCCCTTCATATATTCTGAGATCCTCGGGGTCAATTCCTGCCCTCAATATAGAGCCGATCAAAGGAATTTCTTTTTCACTCAATCTCATCCCGTTTATTATGTAGGTATGAAGAGATTCATTCGCTATTGGAGTATGGGCACGATGTGAATTATTAACTTCTTGTGCATAATCTCTAACTTCTTTTTGAGCACGAGCGTCAATCCTCAGCATTAAGAAATGCCCCCAGTTATGTGAGTCTCCCGTTCTCCATGTTTTCGTGTAAAATCCGACACCTTTTTGGGCACGAACGAGTTCTTCGGGGGCATGTAAATCTCGCAAAAGAACCGCATTGGCCTTTTCAATTTCAAAACTTTCTCTTAAAAGGACTTGCGCCCTCACTTTTTCTTCCGGTTCCATATCATTCCCCCGCCCCTGCCTATTTTTCCTATCTTGATATTTTAATTCAGATTCTGGAGGCATATAGAACTGACTCCCTTTAGGAACATAACCCATAAAACCATGATGGTCTAACGTTCTGTGCCGCCCTGCCTGTCTTGGGTCGGAGAAAACAGGAATTTTTGCCTCTACAGTAAGTTCGCACATTTCTATTGGTGATGTATGCAAATCTCTTATCAAGCTTCTTATAAGATGTTTGTCGTCCTGTAATGTTTTTGTACCCTTTCCATAGCTTGTTCTCGCAGCTTCTGCAAAAGCACTGTCATCCCCCATATAATCAACAGCCTGAACCGCGCCATGGTCTAAAAGGGGATTGGCAACAAATAGCATCTCTTCCAAATCAGGGACAATAACTCTTCTTGTTTCTTGCGGCTCCCATCCTGCAGCGCTTAAAGGTCCGTCAACGACTTCATCATCGATAGGCATTGTAAGATTGATTACTTTTTTAGAACTATCCATATTTCTTAATGCTCTCCAAGATAGGGGTGCAGTATCCAGCGCAATTTTCTCCAAACATTCAAGATAATTTGTCGTTGGGTCAACAGCAGAATGATGGAACCTTCTTTCTCTTCTGATAAAATTGTACAGAGAAGGCAAGTCCATTTTCCAGAAGTATCTTGTATGGTTGTCTGTGCCAAGTCCCGATCTCGCAAGTTCCCTCGCCAAATCCAGTCCAAGCAATGCCTTGTACCTTTCAAAAATTTCCTTTCTGCCCCGATGAAGTATTTCGGATATCTGTTGGGCCCTTTGAGAATCTTCCAATAATCCCCCCGACACATGTTGAAGACTTCCCAATACCGACTCTGTAGTTGGCAGAAAACTATCGCTTAACATTTCAGAATATCTTCCCGAATATTCATTGACACTTGCCCTTTGTTCGTAAACTAGGGAAAGTGCTGTTTCTATCGGAGACTGGATTGCAAATTTTAATTGGACGGAGGAAAACGGAGCAAAAATGCCTCTCCTAACAAGATAATCCATAAATTGAGATTGACTTGGATTTTCAGGAAAAATGCTTCTTCCATATCCTGCGGTCGCAACTCTTTCAACTGTGGCATCTCCCCCCATATAATCAACAAGCTCCACAGTGCCCCCTCTTATTCGATTAACATTATACAAATGGTCCTCTGCTCCTGATGAAACATATCGCCTCGTTAGATTAACTCCAAAAGGACTTGAATTCGCTTCCTCTTTTTCTTCGGCCATTAAACTACTTGTCTTCTTTCATTTAAACAATTATTGTTATGCAAAATATATATTAGGGTAGATAATTGTTTTTAACGTAGAGATAATTTTAGAGAAAATGAAAAGA
>CAYXWJ010000033.1:0-5807 GCA_964468775.1 Candidatus Woesearchaeota archaeon | reverse complement strand
AGAATCAAAATCATTCGTTCTCTTCAATTTCCTTGATAATCCTCTTGGCCTCTTTTTCCACATGCCTCACTGCGTCCGACGTGGAGGCCCGCGGATTTTTGTCCTTGTAATCCAAAGCTGTCGCCGCGCCCGCAATCAGAATTCTTTTGAGCATATTGCTGTCCATTAAAAAAATAATGAATCTGTCTATTTAAGGATTATTGTATTGTTAATACCCTGTTGTAACGCATTTTCCATTGTTCATCGCTTCCGCGACAGGATCCTGGTACGTCGTGCCGTTGACCGTGTATGTTGCGTTGGTTCCGTTAAGTGTAGTTGTTGAATCAGTGCTGTAATTTCCTTCTACAAAAATGACTTCATAATATTGGGCCATTGCTTGCCTCTCACTTAATGATAGATTATTGCAGTACATCGTCCCGTTGTTTGGCATATACTCTATATAGTTGCATCCTCCATTCACGATCCCCGTTATTTCATACTTCATACTCATATTAACCCCGAAGATAGAATATGTGGCATTACATGTGTACGGAGTACAAGAATTTAGATTCGTAGAGAAGGCGGCGCAACTAGATATAGGGGTTGTATTTGCTATGACAGTTGCGTTATACGTTGTCCCGTTGACTGTATATGTCGGGGCTGTTACGTTAGTTGTGTTGGCTGACTGCAATGTCTGCTGGTAGGATTCACTTGGCATATTTGACGTGTCCGAATTCGCGTGAGAAGAACTCCACCATACATAAGCAAAAACGCATATGACTGCAAAAAGCATTATCAGCAGGAAGAAAAGAATCCAATTAATTTTTTTTGGCGGCACGACCCCGTGTATAGGCTTTTGAATTTTCTTGGGCACCTGCGGCGCTATTTGGCCGGGCTTCGTGAGAGATTTTATCGTGTCATTAATATCTACAGGGCTATATCCGGAACTAGCCAAATAATCTGCAAGTTCTTTCAGAGTATATCCTTTCGCCTGGTACTCCTGAACCCACCTCAATAATTCAGGATCTATCATTTTATCATGAAGGAAGATAACTTTAAAAATTATTTGTAAATCCCCCAAGAGACAAGATTTCCCGTTTCGTCCCTCAGATACATGCTTCCACCAGATTCAGCGAGGCTCAGATTGAAATATTGGCGCCGGCCGCTTTCTATAGAACCATTGAAAATGATTTTCTCGCGCCCCTCGCCCTTTACATACCAATCCTGAATGTCGCAGCTTATCGTGCATTGATTAAAAATGTCATCTCTTTCAAGTTTTATGCACTTGGCGCAATAACTTGCCGAAGGGGCGCAAAGATTCATCTCGTTCTGGAGGCATTCATTCCAAGCCTGTTCCAATGTAGAAGAATATTTGTCTCGTCCACTATAAAAATAATAATTCGCAAAACCTTCTTCGACCATGTTCACATTTACGTTTTCATTCCCAAGAAAAATATAAGCCAGCGTTCTCCCGTATTTGTCAACTTTGTCTGAAGTGAATTTCAATTGCACGGATTTGTTTTCTATAAGATTTGTAAGATAATCTTTCGCCTGCCCCGAATAAGGCTCTTTGCTTGTCGTCTCCGGCGCATTTATCCCAAGCAATCTTATATGCTCGCCTGCAGAAGTCACGACAGTGTCTCCGTCAATTACTCTTTCAATGTGCACTGTCTTGTCTTTGGAAAGAAAATTTTGGACTGCCCTGTCAAGAAAATTATAGTTAACGAAAACAAGGAGCGCGAGCAAAAAAGCAAGCAAAATAATGTCTTTCCTTTTGTCGGCCATAAAATTCAATAAAGGAGGGGTTAAAAAAGATTATTGGGATTAAAGATAATTTTTAAATACGATTCTCAGTTCGTCCATGACTTTGTCGTCCCATATAGTGTATGAATAGTTCTTTCCGTTGTTCAGTTTTATTTCCATCTTCATAGGATATTCCTGTATCTTGATTTTTTTTAT
This sequence comes from Candidatus Woesearchaeota archaeon, assembly GCA_964468775.1. GTDB lineage: Archaea > Nanobdellota > Nanobdellia > Pacearchaeales > GW2011-AR1 > ASMP01. The sequence goes on along the minus strand of CAYXWJ010000033.1, from coordinate 3,869 downwards.
GTCGGAGAGGTTTATTGAGAAGCTGGGGATCTTATTAAGAAGTTCTCCGAGCGGCGCGCTGGAAATAAGGTCGTCCAGTTTTTTCTCCATCTCTTTCTGTATGGTAGGCCATTGTTTGTCGGTGATTTTTTTCTTGGCAGGCGCTTGTCCATTGACCGGAGGCTGACTTTTTACAGGGGCCTGTGCCGGCTTGGCTTCCAAAGAAACTCTGACAAGAATTATTCTCTCGTTTGTTATCAGCATCGAGTTCTCTGCTTTTTTGTCCAGCCGATCTTCGTCCTTTTTAGGAAGGTTGCGTACGATGCCAGCGATAGGCAATATTATGCGTTCACTCATTTTCTCTTATACTAAGAAGAAAGGGTTTAAAATATTTTAGAAAATAAGTGTAGGGAATGAATACCGAAGTATTCGAACGCCAACCGAAGTCAACGCCTCCCTACAAAAGAATTATGATTTAAGGGTATTTAAACGTTTCCATTTCCCAAAAAATGGTTTTACTAAATGCAGGGGACAGGATTCGAACCTGCGTAAGGCACTAAGCCACCAGATCTTAAGTCTGGCCCGTTTGACCGCTCCGGCACCCCCGCGTTATTAATCCAATATTTGGGAGGCTTAAAAAATTATTGTTCGTGCTACAAAAATCTTTATTAACCTCTTTCTCTTTTCTGCATCATGAAAGAACTAGTTTTTAAGATTCTAAAGAAAGCTCTGAATAAAAAAGGGTTGAAGCTCAAAGACGTAGAAATTATAAATCTAATTGAGATTCCACCTTCCCCTCAGATGGGTGATTACGCATTTCCCTGTTTTTCAATTTCAGATTCTTTAGGTGTAGAGCCGCATGATGCCGCAATGGAGCTCAGAGGAGCCATCGGAAGCGATTATCCAGAAACTGATTTCGCCGACATTCAGACGAAAGGCCCCTATGTTAATTTCTTCGTGAACAGAGGAAGCCTAGCGCGGAAGGTCGTTTGGGATGTCATAACAAGGAAGAAAAATTTTGGAAAGAATAATCTGGGAAGTAAGGAAAGAACCATGGTTGAATTTTGTTCCCCAAACACAAACAAGCCCCTGCATGTGGGCCACCTGAGAAACATGTCAATCGGAGAAAGCATTTCAAGGATTTTGGAATTCAACGGTGAAAAAGTGATAAGAGCAGAACTGAACAATGACCGCGGACTGCATATCTGCAAATCTATGTTAGCATATCAGAAATGGGGCGATGAAGCAACGCCGGAAGAAAAGCACGAGAAGCCTGACCACTTTGTAGGGGATTTTTATGTGATGTTCGAAAAGAAGAAAACAAAAAAGCTTGAAGAGGAGGCACAGGAAATGCTTAGGAAATGGGAGGCCGGCGATAAAAGAACACTAATGCTTTGGAAGCTCATGACGGGATGGGCACTTGAAGGAATTAAAGAGACATACAAAAAATTAGGGGTTCATTTTGATACTGAGTTTTTTGAAAGCAATATTTACAAGAAAGGAAAAACGATAATCCTGAACGGCGTTAAGAAAAAACTTTTCATGGTCGCTAAAAGCGGAGAAGTGAAAGTCGACTTGACAAAGGAAGGCCTCGGAGAAAAAGTCCTTCTGAGAAAAGACGGGACCGCGATATACATTGTGCAGGATCTTGCACTTGCTGCAGAAAAATCCAAAAACTACAAACTTACAAAATCATATTATGTTGTAGGGAACGACCAAGAGTATCATTTTAAGGTTCTTTTCGCACTTTTAGAGAAGATGGGCGTTTCCAAGAGGGAACTAAAGCATCTTTCTTACGGGATGGTTCGTCTTCCTCAAGGCAAGATAAAATCTCGTGAAGGAACTGATTTAGATGCAGACGGGTTGATTGGGCAAGTTAGGCTCTTGGCCGAGAAGGAATTAAAGAAGCGTGAAAATATTCCTAAGGCAGAGCTTGAAAAAAGAAGCCTTGCAATCGCGCTTGCTGCAATAAAATATCTCATGCTTCATATAGATAAAAAGAAAAATATTATTTTTAATCCCGAAAAATCTGTTGTTTTCGAAGGAGACACCGGGCCGTATCTTTTGTACAGCTATGCGCGCGCAAGTTCGATAATGAAAAAAGCGCCGCCGGTAAAAAAATTTGAAGTTCCTGATCTTGAAGATTCAGAAACTGAACTCGTGAAAAAGCTTTCGCAGTTTCCTACCGTCGTGATAAATGCTTACAGAAATCTCAATCCCTCTCTCGTCGCAAATTACGCTTATCAACTTGCGCAGGCTTTCAATGAGTTCTATCATGCATGCCCAGTCATCGGCTCCGGCGAAAAAGAGACGTTCAGATTGGCGCTTGTACAGTCATTCAGGCAGGTCTTGAAAAATGCACTTCATCTTCTTGGCATAGAAACGATTGAGGAAATGTAAAACCAAAATTATTTAAACAAATATTCATTCTTAATATAACACAAGGAGGTGAAAATGGTTCAGGCAAAACACATGAATGAAGAGTCCTTTGCAAAAACAATCAAGGCACTTAATGTTGCCGGTGAGTTGGTTCGGGCTAGGCAGGAAGAAAAGCAGAGCCTTCTCGACGAGTTTGATCAGGAATGCAAAAGATTTTTCTTCGGTAAGATATCTGAAAGGTCTCTTTCTTCGTCGGTAAAAAAGACGAATAAGGAATTGCAGAGGCTTGACAAGGAAATAAGGAAGAATATGGCTTTGTCAAGAAGTGCAGACGCGAAACTTTCGAAGCTCGTCGCCGCTCAGGCGCCAACAGTTTACAGGGCTACGCTTTCAGGAATCGTCAGTCCATCATCAAAGCCTAAGAGAAGAAAAGTTAAAAGAGCTAAGAAGACTGCGAAAAGAGCTAAGAGAAAGACGCGAAAAGCTACGAAGAAAAAAAGGACTGCAAAAAAATCTTCAAGAAGAAAAAGAAGATAACTAAAATTTAAATTTATTTTTTATTTATTGAAATCCAAAATTATTTAAACTAATTTACCTTGATTTTATCAACGGTAAAAAAATTAAAAGGAGGTTAAAAATGGCAAAACAAGGAAGAGTTTTGAACTTCATTGCTTGGTTGACTGGCGTGATTGTCTCGCTTGCTGTAGGTTTTGCTATGATTGGAGGAACGCTAACGTTGCCTACGTGGCTCGGCGGTCATGTTCTTGCAATGATAGCCGGATGGGTTGTCGTAGTTACGACTCTGCTAAGCGTGGTAATGGCGATCCTAAGTCAATAAGTAACTGACTTATTTTTTACTTTTTTATTTTATTCTATTTTCTTAAAGAATCATAATAATTGGCCGCCGCTAAAATTCTCTCTATTGAGGAACCACGATTCTCGATGGAAACAGGTCCGTTCGGTCCATCTAATGATAACAAGCGGGCAGTCTTCCCAGAACTTTCCCCTAATTCTTTTGCAAGTCCTTTTGTTTCCCTATACGCTGCTCTGGGATTGTCCGCATAAATCGTCCTGCTTTCACGCCGGCCGCCAACATCAAATACTGCATCATATTCCATTTTAAATGCAAAATATATCACTATATAAGGATTATGATATCAAGCCCCAGATATTTAATTGCCTTTAGAAATGATTCGTAAGATTAACCATTAACTTTCAGGGAAGTTCCGATTTTTGTTTCCCCCAGGGACATTCGTCCTAAAACCTCTCTAATTCTCTTCATTTTTGTTTCCGGCCTTTTAGCTCTAAAAATCCATCTTAAATAAGTCCTTCGTGCAGAAGAGGACAGTTTTTCAAAATTATCCTTTGCATTTTTATTTTTCTTCAGATCAAGAAGCTTTTTCATCTTTTCGGGTATGTCTGGGTCGCGTGGAATCCCGTAATCGTGTGGTTTTTTCTTCAAACCTTCTCTGTAAAAGCGAAGTCCCGCTGGTGTCATTCTCTTTTCTTTG
>CAYXWJ010000032.1:0-5969 GCA_964468775.1 Candidatus Woesearchaeota archaeon | reverse complement strand
TTTCTAAATTCATAAAAAAGAGAATTTAGCATTATATTTAAACATTATTGTAATGAAATTCAAGGGCGGAAATATCTGTAAATTGTAGATTTCTGTTGTAATTCATGAGGGTTTCATAATGTTTATAAGTTTCAGGGCCGTCGTTTTTTCATGGACATACTTGTGGCCGATGTCATGACCCGTAGTCCTGTGACTGTAGGACCTGACGAAAGCCTATATGATTGCGCGAAGAAGATGGTGCGAAAGGGCGTTGGTGCCCTGATTCTTGTGAAAGACAAAAAGATATCTGGATTTGTCTCTCAGAAAGATATTCTCTGGGCCGTTGTGAAAAAGCCAAATATAGACCTTAAAAAAGTCTTAGCAAAAAACGTTTCTCCAAAAAAAGTAATAACAATAAGATCAACAGATACTTTGGAACGCGCAATAAAGGTGATGAAAAAGAAGAAATTTGACAGGCTTCCTGTTTTGGCAAAGGACAAAACGATTGCAGGCATCATAACAATAAAAGATATCTTAAGTTTCAATCCAGACATCTATCCTGAACTGGGCGAGTTTGCGAAAATCCGCGAAGAACAGGAAAAACTCAAGCGAGTCAAAGAGGCCGAAAAAAGGATAGTCCATGAAGGAATATGCGAAGAATGTGGAAGGCCCGATGTAGTATTTTATAGGATGAATGGATTGTTGGTCTGTGAAAGTTGCAGAAATTCAATGTGATTTCTTTGATTCCTCTTCCATCTTTTTAATCATCATGCCCCTGACAATCCGCCTCATATGGTGCCTTTCAATCCTTTTTATGCGCTCGCTTGTGCTATATTCATACTTGCTTCTTGGCAGGATGACGAACTCAGGTCTGTATCCATAGCGTTCCCATCCTCCGACAATATCTTTTTCTTCCTCTATTATTTCAGGGTTCTTGTCGTCTCTTACGATTATGTCAGGCCGCGCGAAAAGAGCGAGAGCGAGTTCTGGATGAATATCTATCCCAGGATAAACCACAGTATAATCTACCATCTCCTGATCCGCAACATCCAACGCCCTTTCATCTTCTCTATCTACTGGATCTCTCTTCCATTTTCTTACCCATTCATCATTGTTTACATTGACTAAAAGCATCGCATCAAGGCCGCCCAAATCTTTCGCACGCCGGAGAAAATCTCTATGGCCCCTATGTACGCCAGCATCAAAAACCCCTCTTGCCAACACAACCTTTCCCCCCTGCTCCTGGTGCAGAGCCACAATTCTCGCAATTCCATGGTAGTCTTCTATATAATATCCCATGCAAAATCCACCTTTTTTGAATATAAAAACACTTCTTTTCTCCAATATATACTCGGTTAGGGCAGTTTTTCGTTCAGTTAAATATTTAAACAATATTTACCCTTTTATTTCATGGCGGAAAAAGAGACGATATATTCCAGCAGCATGAAGTACGACGGGATTTTTTCGTTCAAAGATTTTTACAAGTTTTGCTATGAATGGCTTACTGAAGAGACGCACATGGACTTCGTGATGGAGGGTAAATACGAGGAGAAGATTAAGGGAGACGAGAAAGAGGTTGTTGTCGAGTGGGAAGGCCAGAAGAAAATTACGGATTATTTCAGGTTTGACATAAAAGTCAAGATGGAGATAAAGCGGCTGAAGGAAGTTGAGGTCATGCAGGACGGAATTAAAGTCAAAGCAAACAGCGGCTCTGCGAAAATCGGTGTCAAGGGAATTCTTGTACGGGATTATGAGAGCAAATTTGAGGGCACGGCTTTCAGGAAATTCATGCGGTCAATATATGAGAAATGGATAATAACTTCCAGGATAAAGCAGTTTGAAGATTATGTTGCATCAAAATGCGATGAATTCTTGGGGCAGGCGAAGGCATATCTTGACTTGGAAGGGAAAAGGTGATTAATTACAATAATTCTTAAATAAGGGCGATTGCCATAAAAATTATGAAAAGTTTTTATCGTTCGGTTGTGAGGAATTCAAAGCGCGCAGAGCTTGCCGGACTTGCCGCGTTGGCACTTTGGGGATGCGGCCCGCATGTTACAACTGTAAGCCCGGTGCACATGGCAAGAGTTCATCCTATGGCTGCAGATTGCGGGATACTTGAATCTGGAGAATCAAGGATTTTTTATGTGATTCCCGAACATGATTTGTATCAGGACACTTCAAAGGAATATATGGACATGGGGATGGATGGAAAACTGGATGTCGTGGACCTTATGGACCATTTAACTGACGAGGAAAGGCAGAAAATTTCAGACTTAAAGCAAAAAGCAAAGGAACATCCTGACAGCAGCTATCGTCTTTCTTTAAAAATCAGGACAGGCACAATATTAATTGTTGATGACCCGTCTAACGCGCCTGAATATTCCAAATACGGCGTAGTGATGAAAAATGCCCCTCCTTACCATACTTTTTCCATGATACAGAGAGACAGCAAAGAGGCCCGAAAGCTTCAAAAGCAGTTTGAAAAGGCCAAGAAGGAATGCCCGGCCAAGCTCAAGACAGTGATTTATTAAATACAAACTTGATGATAACCACCGAAATCCTTAAATATAAAATTCTTTTTGAAATGGAATGAAAAAGCAATTTATTTTCTTGGGTGTTTTTGTATTTGCGCTAGTAATAGTCCTCTCTGCAGGGGTTTTAGGGGCGAGTTTCAAAGTCACAAAAACGAGCAGCAACGAAGTTCTCGTCTCAGGATTAAATCAACCCGTCACGTTTGACCTGAATATCACGAGTATTGGAAATTCAGACAGCTTCAGTTTCTATAATCTTCTGGGATTCACGATGTCCCCGACCGGACCTATCCCGATAGGCCAGAGCGAAACAAAATCAGTGCATCTTGCTCTGGCTCCTATAGGAAACATCACACAGCGAGGATTTTATACAATTTCCTATTACATAAAGGGCAGCGACGGCACACAGCAGCAGGAAAATCTTACATTCAAAATTATCGACATGCAGAATGCGTTTCAGGTTGGAGCACTAGACATAGATCCCACGTCGCAATATGCGAATGTTTACATCAAAAACTTAGAGAACTTTGACTTCGGAAAAACCACAGTTGAATTTTCTTCGCCGTTTTTCACAAAAACTGAAACGATAAATGATCTCAAGCCGAAGAGCACGTACAATTTCACAGTACCATTGAATGCAAACTTTTCCGGAACCACCGCAGGATTTTACACGATAAAGGCGGATGTAACGTCGTACGGAAAAACTGCTGAGACCGACGGGACAATAAATTTTGTTGAGAAAAGCATCCTGACAACGACGACGCAGCACTTCGGACTTTTCATAAACACTAACGTAATACAGAAAGTGAATAAAGGGAATACTTACCAAGATATTCAGACAGTCATAAAGAAAAACATAATCTCGCGTTTATTTACAAGCTTCAATCCAAGCCCCGACTCCGTCCAGCGGCAGGGTTTCGATGTCTATTACACATGGACGGACAGAGTCCAGCCGGGCGCGACTTTCACAATAACGGTAAAGACTAATTGGTTCTTCCCCGTGCTTATTGTGCTTCTTCTCGTCGTTATCGTAGTTCTTGCGAAAAGATATTCGGGAACTACGCTTTCACTGAGCAAGAGAGTTTCTTTCGTCAAGGCCAAGGGCGGAGAGTTCGCGTTGAAGGTAACTGTTTTTGTAACGGCAAAGAAACATGTGGAGCGCGTGAATGTCGTTGACAGACTTCCTCCATTGGTAAAAGTGTATGAGAGATTCGGAAGCGAAAAGCCGACAAGAATCGACGAAAAAAACAGGAGGATTGAGTGGAATTTTGAAACTTTGAACGCGGGAGAGGTTCGCGTTTTGTCTTACATAATCTATTCCAAGGTGGGCGTCATGGGCAAGTTTGCGTTGCCTGCAGCGACGGCGCTTTTCGAGAAGAACGGCCAAATCAAGGAAGAAGAATCCAACCAGGCATTCTTCGTGGCCGAGCAAAGAGACAAAGATTTGCCGGAAGAAGATTAAAATTTATAATATATTTTAAATCTTAACAATTTATTTAAACTCCTGAAATTAGGAATTTTATGACTATTGATATCCCCTATGTTTCGGAGGATTTAATTTTAGAACATTACGAAGTTGGGCCTGTAACTTCTCAAGACGTGACTTATTTATTGACAAACGTTCCTAAAACAGAAAGCACAACCCACTTTAGAATATCTTTCAATGCATTAGATGATGTCATCAGAGGAAGTTCTGGAAGATTGTCTATAGATATTAAAGGGGAGAGATTCAGATTCTCAGATGTTTCTCTTTCAGAGCCTTCGAATAGAGAGGAGTTTGAGAGAATCTTGGATGGTGGGCGTCTGGAACATTTAAACTTAAGATATCCTGGACAATATGCAAAAAAAGAATATTTTGATGTCGGAGGAAGGGCTCTTACTTTCTTAGGAAGACACCTTAAATCTTTCCTAGACACCCGATATGAAGCAGAAGTTTCTTCATTAATTATAGGTCATTACTTAGTAGAAGTCTTTCAAAGATTTGAGCCCGGACTTTTTGCTTCATATGCGCCAAGAATAGCCATTACGACAGGAGAGATGGTAAAGGGTGAACCTGAAAGAAAGCTCATTTTGGGCTTTACTCACGATCTAAAAGATTCTTTGGAAGTGGGTGCATATAGGGGAATATTTGATTCCATTAAGGCCAAACTAAAACATTAGTTCCCGAAGAAGATTAAATATCAGACAACACCTTTTCAATATCACTTTGTTTCTCTAACAAATCCGCTCTTTCTTCAAGGGCGGCTTCCAACATTGCGGGAGTTTCACCAATTTTCTTATTTTCCAAAACCATTTTAAGTTTTTTTAGCTTGTCCAAGCGGTCTTCCAAGTCGGCGGATTCATCTATTTCATGTTTTTCCAAAACATCGGTGTAATTTTGAGGGAGACTGAATCTTTGCTGCGTCACGAAAGAATAGGCTGCCGCGATATTTCTGTATACTTTTAATACGTCTGATGCCCATCGTGCTCTTTCTCTGGCTCTAGGGACAGGCACAGACTTTTCAACATCCATGTATACATTACCAATAATTCTCAACGCTCTTGAGGGATTGCTTTCCCCAATTTCCCTTACTTTTTGCAATAACGTTTCATATTCTTCTCTTATCCAACTTTCAAGATATTCTCCTGCTTCTGGATAAGGCAATTCAAAAGTTTTGCTTCTTTCAGCATTTGGTTCTTCTTCGGCCATGCAATTTATTCTTGTTACAGGTTTAAAAGAATTTATGTCTTGCAGAGTAATTATCTTCTTCAGGCTTAATTGAGGATTCGAGTTTTCCGACGCCGGCCTTGAAAAAACCAGGCGCCTCCGCTGCACTTTCTGCCCCGCCATTCATGGAAAAATACTTCTTAGGGAACTTTTAAATCTTCGCAAAGACAAAACTTAAATAACCCCAAAATCGTAATTCTATTAGCCCTCCGTAGCTTAGTGGTTAAAGCGCCTGGCTGTAGATAACTAGGGTGGAGATTCCATTCGGATGACGATGAAGCCTGATAAGCCGGCCTCGGGCCGACTGCACAGCAGTCCCCGGGAGATCCCCAGTTCGAGTCTGGGCGGAGGGATTTATTTTTATATGATTTATCACAAAAATATTTATTAAACAAAAGAATTGGTCTTGAATATGGATAAGTTTGTATTGTACATCAAAAGAAAAGGAGAGACACAGCTTCAGGAATATTTTATTAGGCAGACAAATGGAGAGCTGCATATATCCAGATGGGGGCCCGTGGAAGAAGACAAGCCCTTTGACATGGACAGCATTGATTTTTCTAGCGATTTCGGAAGAGTCATATTGCCCGATGGAAAAACACTGGCCGGATTAGTCAATGGAGATTTAATAGAGGTGGAAGAAGACGGACAGGAACCTTATTATGCCGTATATCAGGGGCAATTCAATATTCTGAAGCCCAATAATCCTTAAATAGTTCCGGGCACTAGTTTATTGATGGAACAAAGGA
>CAYXWJ010000031.1:0-6075 GCA_964468775.1 Candidatus Woesearchaeota archaeon | reverse complement strand
CCTGCTTTTTCATTAAAACAGCAAGAGAAAGGATTTTTTAAAGATTTATGTTATCAACAAATTTATAAAACAAGTTTCCCTATGTTTAGCATGCATTTGAAAAACGCAGTGATAGGAATCGCAATAATAATTCTTACGATATTCGTGACATTCTACGCGATAAACACCGTTTACCCTAAGCCGGCCAACAGCGACTTTTGCAATACAACGAGCGTGAACGGCGGGAACTACACAAACCAGTCTGCATGCGCGGCCGCGGGCGGAACATGGAACAGGGTGATAGGTCCAAAAGCCAATGCCGGCACAGAAAGCTATTGTGATTTTTATTACAAATGCAGCCAGCAATATGATTCCGTCTTAAAAGCGAGATCTGAAAAGGTTTTCTTCGTGGCCCTCCCTCTCGGGATTGCAGTCATTGCGGTAGGAGCATTCGTATTCGGGCTTGAAGCCGTCGGAGCAGGATTGATGGGCGGCGGAGTCGGAACATTGATTTACGGCGCAGGAGCATACTGGCCTTACACTGAAAACTGGATAAGATTCGTCTTGTCTTTAGTTGGTCTTGTAATCCTCATATGGATTGCATATTTCTTCAACAACAGATTCCATAACGGAAAGTTCAGAAAGAAAAAGAGGTAAGATGGGAAAAATACTTGCTAGCGAGGAGGCGTTAGAGCCCTTCATAAGGCTTGAAGAGTTAGCTAACATAGCATTATATCTCTTCGAGAGAAATCAAATAAATGCAATTGGCAGATCTACTTATGGTGAGGGCAGAGTTCTCTCGCCTTATTTCGGAGTGAGAGATGACATCTATGTTTTCTCTGATTTGGACCTCGTTACTGTGACTGCGCAAGAGCATGAAGGGCTAGCAGAGGATTTTCGCGCTATGATTAAAGAAAAAACCAGCCGAGAATTTTCTTTGCGAAGAGAATTTATGCCATTTGATGCCGTCTCTGGTATAGAACAGTTTATGGCAAGAGAGCTGTTTGGTCCTTACGTCTCTCCACAAGATCCTGTTTTATATGGGTCCGGAAGACTCCTTTCCCCTTCTTTTGGAATCATTAATGGAGACGGATTTTCTCACATTCACATTTTTCCATACATCAACCATATTAGAGTCACAGATGAAAATTATCTACATGGCGCAGAGGCATTGCAAACATTATTTGAAAAGCAATTAGGAAGCAGTTTTGATATAAGAGAAGATTTTGACAGCAAAAGAAATACAGATTGGGATTAGCCAAGATATCTGATTTTCCCGGGTCGCGGCTCAAAAATTATTCCTTCCTCAAGAAGCTTTTGGATTTCCTGATTGATTATCCCCGGAGAAAAATCCCTCAGCCTTGAAATCAGCTCATCAAGCTCAATTCCCCCTTTGTCTTCAGCGCCCTTCACTGCATCCATTATCTTGTCTTTTATCGCAATCACTTCGCTCTCAGGACCACTCTGGCCAGAAGGTGCGCTCGGCCTAAATGAAGCCCTGTCCTTTTCGGTCTCAAGTTTTCTTAGCAAAAGATACTTAGGGTCCAGTTCCCGAATTATTTCTGGAGAAATATAAATCTCATTGTTCCAATATCTCAAAACGCCAATCACGACAACCGTCTGTCCCTGCGAAACATCCTTAAATTTTTCCGAATCGTCCCCGAAAGTTTTCAGCTTTATCTGCCCCGAGCCGTCATCCAATGTAAGGAAAAGATATTTCTTCTCATCACCGCTGTCATACTTGTCGACGATATTTCCGACTATATTAACCCGCATGACTTTCTATTCGCCCAAATCCAAAAAAGAGAATCTCTCGTTCCCATTCACATTGTTCGTTATGGGCTTTCCAATAAGAACATCTCCAATTCGCAATTTATATCCAATGTTCCTCTTATATTGATTCTCTGCCATCATCCTGTCCTTGAAAGGTAACCTTTCTTAGGTTCATAAATGTCACCCTTCCTTTTTAATTCCACTATGGCCTGCTCCAGTTCAATCTCGTCCATCTTGTCTCCGAGCTCGTTCTCTATCTCCTCCATAGGCACCATCTTCCCGACTTTGCTTTCCAATTCGATTATAGTATGAAGCACAGTTAGTATCTTATTCCGTTGGGATGTAGTTTTTCCCAGCCCGATTTTGTCGATATCAAAAGTCTTCGATTCGTAATCATAGCCGACCTGCATCAGATAATATTTCATTATTTCTATCGCGCGCATTGCATCTTCCATGTCAACAGTCTCGCTAAGCCTCATCTTCGCGGATGCTTCGGACATTCTTATAAGCGCCTGAAGCTGTCTCGCCGAAATTGGAACGGGTCTCAATGAAGCTTCCGAGGAAACCTGCATGTTCCTGAGATCCACGTAAAATTTTTTTATTTCCTTCACTGCATCGTCGCTAAGCATCGGCTTGAATCTCTGCTTAGCATAAGCAACATACTTTCTGAAAAGATCTCGCGGAATCAGCATATCCTCTCCTTGGTGCTGGTGCGCTTCCAACACATGCGTCGCAATCATCTCGTCTTTTTTTCTGTCCGGCAAATCTCTCAGCGGAAAAATGACATCAAAACGATTTATCAAAGTCGGAGGCAAATCAATTTGCTGCGCGATTGATTGATAAGGATCGAACCTTCCAAACTTCGGATTCGCTGCCGCCAGTACAGAAGTCTCTGCCCTCAATGTAGCCTGAACATTTGCCTTGCTGATTGTCACAGACTGCTGTTCCATCGCCTCGTGCATCGCGCTCCTGTCGCTGGGATCCATCTTCTCAAGCTCATCAATGCACACAAGCCCCTTGTTAGCAAGAACCATGGCCCCTGCCTCAAGAGACCATCCTTTAAGATACTCATCACGAACAACCGTTGCCGTAAGTCCCGCACCCGATGCAGACTTCCCGACAACATATCTTCCCTTAGGAGAAATTCCAGACATGAAAACCAAAGTCGCAGACTTCGCAACCCCAGGATCTCCAATCAATAAGATATGCAAGTCTCCGCGATTTTTCTGGCCGTCCGCATGAGTTTTTTTAACACCTCCGAACAACTGAAGAACCAAAGACTGCTTTATTTCATGGTGTCCCCAAACACTTGGAATTATGCTCATCGTAAGTTTCTCAAAAACCTTCGGGTCGTTTGACAATTCAAGAATCTGCTTCTCATCCTCATCATTAATGTCAAGATCCTCAAAAGTCTCCTCCATAGGGATTACATTGTTCGCTTCCAGCGCCAATTCAAAGCGCGTTGAAAGGCCGCCTGTGCTTAATGGAACGGGCACTTCTTTAAGAACTCCAATGACCTTAACTCTGCTTCCAGGGGTCGTTTTTTCTTCCATGCGCGGTTCAACTAAATCTTCTTTAAGAAACACATTAATGCGTTTTGGCTGCTCTCCCCCCGACAAAGATTCAGGAGCTTCCTCAACAACAAGCCTTTGCGTGTCGACCATCTCTTTGCTAAGCAGCTTAAATCCTCCGCGCCTTCCGCACGAGCATCTTGAAGGCTCATGAAATTTCCTTTCCATCTGCAAAACGCTTATCACAGTCCCGCACGAAGGGCATTCAAACTTCGCGTTAACGACCTGCGGGCGCACATCACTAGCTTGCCTGACAATCCCTTCGACAACAATCATCTCGTTGAGATTTCTTGAACGGATATTCCTGACTTTCATCTCCTGCACCTTAGGAAGATTCATCAGCCTCACACGCGCATTGTTCACAAGCCCCGTCTCGTCAATCGCAATCTCAACAATCCTCAAAACATCCTCTGGATTCTTAAGAATCTCATCCGAAAGTTTGTTTGAAAACTCTGACAGCTTAGAAAAATCAATATAAATTACGCTCTTGCTTTTCCTCAAAGAATCTCCGACTTCCTTCTTGTAAAACTCAAAAAAATTCTTAGCCTCAATTACCAAATCTTCCTGCCGAGGCCTCTTCTTTTTAGGTTCCTCAAGGTCCATACTAATCTGACAAAGGCCGCGTTTTTATAATTTGTTGTGAAGAAACGCGACTTTTCAGCCGCAAGAGTTATTTCCAAGGAGTAAATTTTAAAAGTTAGAGGATGTTTCTAGAAAAATGAAAAGACGCGTGAAGAAAAGTTTCAGGCTCCGGTTCCTTAAGGAAAAAGTGGGTCTTTCAGAAGTCATAGCAACTCTAATAATCGTTCTCGTGGCTATTGTTGCAGTTACAATAGTTTGGATTGTGATATCTAACGTCATCCATCAGGGAGCAGAAGGTGTTTCGCTCAACAAAATCTCTTTTGGCCTAACTATCGAGAGCGCTTACAGAAACGGCGCAAACATAAGTGTGGGCGTCCAGAGAAGCACGGGCCAGGGAAACATGACTGGGTTAAGATTCACATTTTATAACGGTAAGAACAGTACAATAATCGATAGAAACGTCTCGCTCGGGCAGCTTCAGGAAAAAACTTTCATTTTCAATCCTTCAGAAATAGGGGATGCAAGCATCATGCAGTCTGTTTCCGTCGCTCCTTTGTTTGAACAATCAGGAAAAATTGTTGCTGGCACGGTCATGGACACAAAAGATGTTGGCCCGGGAACAGGAATTTTCTGCGGAAACGGAAAAATAGAGACAGGGGAACAATGCGATGGATCTAACTTGGGGGGAATAGGCTGCATAGATATCGGTTTCTCAGGAGGAAATCTAAGCTGCAGTAAGACATGTCAACTCGATTGGAGCAACTGCACCATCGGAGGTCTCCCCTGCGGAAACGAAATTCGTGAGCCAGGACAGACTTGTGATTACGCGGCGCCTCTCGGACCGGACAATCCATATGGAAGCAATTGCACCGGCACCTGTACTGTTGATGGGGCCCCAGGAGGGTGGCTTGGTTGTAGGGGCCAGGGTATAAGCGTTTGCATAGAGAAAGTCACAACACAGTATTATATAAATCATCCTTTATGTATTAGGAATGTAAATTGTCAAGGACAATATTATTCCTGCAATGACTATTACTGTCCTCCTCCTGTAGGAAATGAGATCCCCTAATTGAAAATCACTTCTTATAATCTTTTATCACGGCCTTCACATTCTTAAGAAGCTGGGCCATGCTGAATTCCAGCTGCTTTCTGTTCTTAGTCCCCGTGCAGACAAGCTTTCCATTGCTGAACAAAAGAAAGGTCGCGTTGGGCTCATTAAGCTTGTATACAAGTCCGGGAAACTGCTCTGGCTCATACTCTGTGTTCTCCATCTCCAACGCCAAAAAGTTAAGATTAAGCTTCAAATTTATCGTCCCGGACGCAACAATGTTCTGAACTGTTATCTTGGGCTTTATTGTAATGCTGACATTGATTTTCTTTAACTGCTTTATAACGGCCTCTATAACCCGCTTGACCTGAGCCAACGATTTCGTTCCAGTGCAGACAAGATTTCCTGAAGAGAAAACAAGGACTGCCGACTTAGGCTCCTTTATTCTCAAAACAAGCCCGGGAAAAGTCTCGGGATTGTATTCTGTATTGGGCTGCGTCCTCGCCAGCTTAGTCAGAGGAATCGGCTTCTCAAGAGAAGTTGTAGCAACGATATTCTGAATTTTGTAGTCGCTCGTCTTTGCCATCGTGTAATTTATTACGAAAAAGAGTTTATAAAGGTTTATAAAGGCCGCGTCGGTGACAAAATCTTTTTAACTTCTATTTCGCTGTAGTTTCATGGCAAGATTTAATGTGCTTTCTCTAATTTTCCTAGCTATATCGATTATAGGGTTTTTAATCTCCCCGAGTATAACGGGGGCCCTCGTAGGAACTATCAGATTCAGTTACATAAACCTTATAACAGCAATCTCGTTCGCGCTTTTTATGGTTATCTTTTTGGGCGGAAAAGGACTGGAAGCGATTCTCGTGCCTACTGGAAGCCACGAGGCCGACAGAGAAAGAGCCGAAACCGGAGCCAGATATTATCATGAACATGAAAGAGACAGTCCAGAAATCCTGATAAGCGGGAGCGTTGATGAAAAATACAAGAGACATTTTGTAAGTTCTCAGCCAGGCCATATTTACAAATACATGAGAAAAGGCAAGGTGCCAAAGAGAGAATTTCTATTCGAGCCAAATTCAAAAAACACTGCCGAGAACGTGGTCTATTCTTGTGATGTTA
>CAYXWJ010000030.1:0-6148 GCA_964468775.1 Candidatus Woesearchaeota archaeon | reverse complement strand
GGGCTTGCGGGAATCGCCGTGGGCGCAGAGATCGGATCTATCGCCAAGGACGAACTAATAAGGAGTGTGCCTGCGTTGTACGTGGCCCCTGAGGCAGTCAAAGAGATAGTGGGGATTTCTTTTATTGCGGGCGGCTCCATAGGATGCGGGGTTGCTGGAGGTATCGTTGGAGCAGGCGTCTCAATGTTCCGAGAATATCTTGAACCTAGATAAAACTTAATAAACTGTTTTTACCTTCGTAGAATATGAAAAAATCTGTGAGAATTTATATTGAAGGAACGGTGCAAGGGGTGTTTTTTCGGGGTTTCGTGAAAGATAATGCTGAAAGGTGCAACGTGAAAGGCTTTGTGAGAAATCTTGATGACGGCCGCGTGGAGATTTTTGGAGAAGGAAACGCGGATGAAGTAAACAAATTCGTGGATGTCGTAAGAAAAGGCCCTAAGCATTCAATCATAAAAAACGTAGAAGTAAAACCAGAAAGATTCCAAGATTTTAAAAACTTTAAGATTCTGCATATCTAATGGAGTATAACAAGCTCGTCCGGGACAAAATCCCCGAAATTATCATAAAAAATAATCAAAAACCGTTCACACACGTTGCATCTGATGAAGAATATCTATCAAAGTTAAAAGAAAAACTCAGAGAGGAAGTTGATGAATTTTTGGAGGACGAAAACATCCAAGAAATGGCTGATATTATCGAGGTTATAGAATCTATTAATAATTTTAAGAATTGGGGCGAAGAAGATATAGTTGAAATTCAGGCATCAAAGCGAGAAAAGCGCGGTGGATTTAAAAATAAAATTATCCTTGAGAGTGTAGAATAAAATGGGAAGGGAAGACGAAATTATCAAAGAGCGTGAACGCAAGCTGCATGAGCTGCGAAAGGGAGGCGTAGAGCCTTATCCTGCCAGGTCGGACAAGAAGCAGAGTGTAGAAGAGTGTGTTAAGACGAAGCTTGGCGCGAAAGTTCAGACTGCGGGAAGAATGATGAGCAAAAGGCAGTTCGGAAAAATAATTTTTTCTGATTTAAGGGATTTCACTGGAAATATTCAACTGGTCCTTCAGGAAGGAAAAACACCTAAAAAAGATCTTGATTTTTTCAACAAATATCTTGATGTTGGAGATATAATCCAAGTTTCCGGAGAGACAATAAAAACAAAAACAGGAGAGAAATCTATTCTTGTAAAGAATATTAAACTTCTTACAAAGTCAATCGTGCCTCTTCCGGCGAAATGGCAGGGCCTTCAGGACAAGGAAGAAAGATACAGGAAACGTTATCTGGACTTGATAATGAATCCTGACGTGAAGAAAGTTTTTGAAGCGCGAAGAAAAGTTTTTGAGGGCGTACGAGAGTTCATGAAATCGCGAGGGTTCCTTGAAGTACAAACCCCCATTCTTCAGCCGGTTTACGGCGGAGCAAGCGCGAGGCCTTTCATCACAAAACTTAATGCATTGAATATGAAAGTGTATCTAAGAATCTCAAATGAACTTTACCTTAAACGTTTAATCGTTGGAGGATATGAAAGAATTTTCGAGTTTTCTCCTGACTTTAGGAATGAGGGAATTGACAGGACACACAATCCAGAATTCACACAGGTAGAAACAATGTGGGCATACGGAGATTACCTGAAAAATATGGAGTTTGCAGAAAACATGGTTTCTTACGTGGCGAAAAAGGTCCTCGGAAAAACCAAGACAAAAATAGACGGGAAAGAGATTGATTTCAAGACGCCCTGGAAAAGAATGAAATTCCTGGATGTTATAAAGAAAACAACAAAGATAGATTTTTCCAAGGCCAAGAACTTTGAAGAGGCCCATGCGATGGCAAAGAAGATTGATGTAGACACGACTGGGTGCGACACAATAGGAGAAGTCATGATTGCGGTTTTCGAGGAGAAGGGTCAGCCAACGTTAATACAACCGACAATAGTTTATGATTATCCTATTGAAGCTGCGGGGCTTGCAAAGACGATGGAAAGTAATGATTATTTTGTTGATTCTTTTGAACTCATTGTTAATGGGATGGAGCTCGGGCTTTCCTACAATGAGCAGAACAATCCAGAGGTTCTTATGAATTACTGGAAATTTGCCGAGGACAAATTCAGGAAGGGAGATTTGGAAGCACAGCCCACGGATATGGATTTCATCAATGCTCTGAAAATAGGGATGCCTCCGACGTCAGGCCTCGGGGTAGGAATAGACAGGCTCACAATGCTTCTTACAGACAACAGTTCAATCAGAGATGTCATTTTCTTCCCTTTCATGAGGCCCGAGAAGTAAAATGGAAAGCTCCAAAGAAAAAGACCTTGATTTTATGATGAATGCTGCAAAAGAGTTTTTCGGGACAGAGCAAGACCCTGAACAAATCCCCATAACAAAAAAATCATTGAAGAAACTTCTACTTTTGGATAAAAATGCTTTCCACTATGAAAAAGACAAAGAGGAGAATATAGTCGGATGGGTGGTTTTGGTTCCGACAAATAAAAAATTAGCAAAGTATTTCATTGAAGGCAGAATAAATGAAAAGGAAT
Organism: Candidatus Woesearchaeota archaeon; assembly: GCA_964468775.1. GTDB lineage: Archaea > Nanobdellota > Nanobdellia > Pacearchaeales > GW2011-AR1 > ASMP01. The sequence continues at coordinate 3,615 of CAYXWJ010000030.1, read as the reverse complement.
TATTCGATAAAACTAAACCACAGAAAAAATACGATGCTATTTATCTTTGCTCTGCAATTGTACTTCCAAAATATCGTAGACAAGGATATGCCCTTAAAATGATGAAGGACTCATTAGAAAAAATTCCTCATGAAAAAGATTCACTCTTATTCTACTGGCCATTTAGCAATGAAGGTAGGCTTGCAGCGCAAAAGGCAGAAAAGATTTTTAATATAAAAATAAAGGAAAGAAAGAAATGAATTACAAACTTCCGATAACATATGAACAAGGAATCGAGCTTCTGAAGAAATACAATGAGTCGAGAGACATGAACCATTATCTTGAATCAGGAGCAGTAATGAAACAACTTGCAGAGCATCTTAATCTTCCTCAAGAACAGATAAATTATTGGCAGATGCTCGGACTTCTTCATGACATTGATTGGGGGCTTACAAAAAATGAAGTAAATACTCACTTAACCAAGGCGCCTGAACTTTTGAAAGAAGCAGGATTTGACAATGATTTTATTGAAACTGTTTTGAGCCATGGGTACGGATTTGAAGAACTTCCGCATCTTAAGGGCAAGCAACGAACAGAAAAAATTCAGCATGCTCTTGCAGCTTCGGAAACGATTACGGGATTGGTTCATGCTTATGCTTTGATGAGGGGAAATAAAATTTCAGATATGGAAGCGAAGGGGCTTAAGAAAAAGTTCAAGGACAAGGCTTTCGCAGCAAAAGTTGAGCGGGGAATAATAAAAGAGATTGAAAATTTAGGGATTACATTGGAAGATTTTTTCAAAGTTGCGATTGAAGGAATAAAAAATATAAAGGAAAAAGTTGGATTGGTTTAATCAGAACTACTTATTTTTAATATTTCTTATGCGTTCTTCGCCTGAGAACATAGAGACTTCTTCAGGGTGGAAAGTCCTGAGCATCTGCTCTAATACAAGCAGCCTGTTTATTGATGTGCCATCTTTAAGAGCTTCTTCGACTATTCTCTTTCGTGAGTTCCATACACTTATCAAAGGTTCTTTATGAAAGGCAATTACTTTTTCATCGTCTTGGTCTTGTCGAGAGAACATTTCATCATATCTCGTGAAAAAATATGGCCTATGCGGCAGATGAGGGTTTTCCCTAAAAAACATGTAATATCTGCGTCTGCTGTCGATTCTATGGCTATAAACTAATTCTAAAACTTCAGGATCCTTATTGCCTTTTCCCTCCCTTAGACCATCCGTCCATTCTCTAAACAATCTATCATAATTCTCAGCAACATTAAAATTGAATCTTACTACGGGGGGTTTTTCGGGCCAAACGGCTAAAATATAATGTTTGCCCTCGGGATAATAGCCTGTAAAGCAAAAATCCAAGTGAACCGCGGAATTATCTCCTGAGGCATCTTCAACTTTGGATATTACGTTCCCGATTCTTCCTGAGTGAACCCCAATATTGGATTTAACTTTCCTGTAAGTTTCAGGACGAATCAAATCAGGCATGTCCAAATCAGGGCGATATCTTAATCTCAAAACATTTTCCATTAATGTTCTCATAGAAAGCGATTTTTTAACGATTATTGCGCCACAAGATAGATTTTACATCCATCTTATCAACTTTTCTGCCCAATTCTTTCTTTTCTGAGAGGAGCTCTTTTTTATCTTCCACAGGAATTTCAATACCATAAACTTTTTTCAGATGCGTGCGGGCAAGATGCGAAGGCAATGCGAGCCATTTCTTTTTTTGAGAATTGAATATTTTTGCGTGTTGTATGCCCCCGAGATCGATGAATTGATTCTTATACCTAAGAGTAATTAGCTCAAGCCTCCAATTTTTGTCTTTGTAAATCTTGGGGCCAAAAACGATGTACGGCCTTATCTCCCTCATAATTTTTTTGTATTGGGCTTGGTTCATATCTATATCGATGTCCGCAAGTTTTCTTCGCGAACCATAGATGCGCGCAGCCATGCCGCCGGAGACCTGATACGAAACGTTGTGTTGCCCCAAAATTTTTGTTATCCAAAGGAATGCCTCTTTTGTTCTCCTTACCATAAATCTTAGTATGCCGAAGATTATATAAATTATTTCTTACTATTAACTAAAGCCCAAATTATTTCTTCAATACTACAAGATCGTCGATGTAGATGTGGAATTTCGGCACGTAGCCGTTCGGAGGTGCCTGAAGAGGGCATGGGTCAGGATTACTTGGTCCGAGACCAGGAAGGTTGACCGGACCCATTCCGGCATCACCAACTGAAGGCGAAGAACAGATTGTATGGGCAGCGTCAGAATACCAAACATCCTTGCCCCAGTCACCTCCGATGTAGAGATCACCTGTTGAGTAGTCAGTCGCCCCCACAAAGTCTCCAGGACCATCACCACCACGACTAGGACACCCTGTAGCTGCATCGCATGTGTCTATGAGCTTCCCATCTATGTAGAATTCAATCTCTCCGTTGTTCTGCCCGGGATCATTCATCTTGAAATGCCATTCAAGCTGCTGCCATTTGCCTGGTGTGTAACCGAAAGATCCACTGCCCCCTCCCCATGTCGTAGGAGGTGGAAGAGGGTTTGTGTTCTCTAAGAATACACCTCCAGAAGTTGTGAGGCAGCAACTTCCTGAAGGGCCGCCGTCTGAATGTACTCCGTATCCGACTCCATACCCTGGAGGTGTGCGAGCTAGCATGAACCAGTTAGTATCCATGTAGCCATATCCAGGGTTAGAATCTGTAACGTAGCGCCAGTAGGAAACGTAGAGGTCGCGAGAGTTGATGCTTGATCCCGAAATTTTGATGCCATAACCATGGAACGAGGTCTGGATATAGTTGTCGTCCGAGTGGGTGCCAGTGTGCGCTTCGCTCGTGCTGATTCCTACCGCATTGTCGCCATATGTGCTTTCTCCTGTATTGTAACTTCCATTATCAAAGCCCTGTGAGTCAACAAGAGTCCACCCTGAAGGAACAGGTCCTGAAAGAACGTTATTAGAATTAACAGTGTAACCGGCAAGCAAACTTTCGTTACCTAATGTTATGTTACCGCCGCCAGAGTTATTTGAGCTATTGACACCTATCTGCCTTGCAACAGATACCAAATCAAAAAGATCTATCTTCGAATTATTATTCAAATCATAACTCACATTGTAAGTTCCTTTGCCTTGGAAATGTGAGGCGAGTATCTGTAAATCTGTCATGTTTATAACACCGTCGCGATTAATGTCAAGATTTAGAGACGAAACAAGAATAATACTAACAATCAGAATTGCAAAAATTAAAACATAAGCTACCTGCTTTTTCATAAAATCAATAATTGAAAAAACCTTATAAAGATTTGTTTAGTTATTCTTATATGTCACTGATAGTAAAATCAAACATCCGAAAAGCCGTGAAGGAACTTGACAAGGAAAACTCTATTTCAAGCGTGGCCGATGAAGTCGAGCAGGCCCTTGAAAGAAAAACAGAAGAAATCCTAAGAGACGCGATAAAGCGCGCGCGGGAAAATGGCCGGAGAACCCTTCAAGCGCGAGATTTATAAAACTAAAAATCTTATCGTAATCATGCAAGTAAAAGAGGTAGGGAAAAAAAAAAAAAAAAAACAAAAAAAAAAAACTACAAAAAAAAAACACAAAGAACAATCAGAAAAC
>CAYXWJ010000029.1:0-6204 GCA_964468775.1 Candidatus Woesearchaeota archaeon | reverse complement strand
GATTAATTCTTAATCTGAGCCGTCATGCGGAGAATGGTATTCCACCTGGTTTGAGCCCAGGGTCCTAACGGACATCCAGGTTCGATTCCTGGTGACGGCGTTTTAATTCCCATTAACTTCTTCAAAAAAATCAAGCACTCTTGTGTCCGGACTCCAGACTTCAATCCAATCGTCTTTGGAACGAAGACCGCGATATGCTTTTTGTATCAATTCTCTTCGCGCTTTGTCTTTGTAAAAATCCCAATAGTGTTGCGGGCGCGTTTGATTAAGAATTTTCCAGAAAGGATCCTGCACATTTGGGTTGGGGTATTTTGTGAATATTATGCTCCTGCATTCTTTTCCCGGAAAATCAATCCCGCGAGAAACTCTTGTGGAGAACAAAACGTCTTTCATTCCGTGCTTGAATTCGCGGACAAGGTTCCCGTTCTTGTCTCCATTTTGCTCTTCCTTAAGTTTTTCCCTGCTTAATAAATTTTTAAGATTGTACTCTTCAATTTCTTTCTCTGATGGCATGTCGCTGAATGCGGTGATATGAACCAAGGCAGGCCTTTCTGAAATCTCCAGGCAATTGTCAAGTGCGCGAAGGAAATCCTCGCGAGAATTTTCTCCCGAAGAAAAATTAGAATATTTGAAATCGCGCTCAAGGCCGGTTCTTTTTACATGAATTTCCCCCTGCCATTTATCTTCGGCAACCAGCGTCGAAAAGTTCGTTATACCGAAAATCTCTTTCAGAACTTTTTCGTCATGCAACGTACCGGACATTAATACTAGAACTTTATTTTTATTCACAAGTTCCTGAACGCGTTTCGCAAGGTTGACTGAAATTATGTCGAAAAGAAGCGTATTATCTCGTTTGTTCGCAATCACATAAGTTTCATCAGTCATTCCCCTGAAAGTTTTTGCGGTCTCGTCTACGTGAAATAGGTAGCTTTCATCGTCAATATTCTTCAATGCCTTCGGCTCCTTCCAAAACACACGAAACAAATCATAAAGCCCAGTCTCTTTGAGGGGAATTATCTCTCCTGAATTTATGGAATCTCCGATGCGAGGATTGTTTCTAAGGTGCTTTATAATCTCAAACATCTCTTTAAGTTCGGAATCAAAATCTTCTGTCTCACGCGCAAGCTGAAGAAGCGACGCCTGCATCCTTTCAAGATTTATTGTTTTTTGATTTGAAAAACTGTCAAGAAATTCGTCGCACTCGTCGATGATTTCAACTTCTGTCAACGGCTTTCTGTTCATAGTTGTTTCAAGTTTGTATTTCATAGAATTGAAAACGATGACCTCTGCGTCGATGAATGAATTGAACTGTTCATAAAATGGACAACCTTCTTTCCTTTGGTAAATCGTGAATTCTGTATTGTCAAGGCCCATGTACTTCCGCTTTTTTGCGTTCTTGAAAACCTTCCCGTTAAATTCATACTCTGATTTGTAGACCGGAGACCAATAAGGACAGAGGCTCGCGACAGAAATGCGCCTGACATCTTTTATCTCATTTATTTTGCTCGCGTCGATGAGGTGATTTTGCTTCAGATATTTTTTTATCTTCTCCCAATTTTTTTCTTTTATGTCTATCTTGCAGGGGATGTTCTTGTTGTCGGCCGACTCATCCTCTTTTATCTCTTTATCAATTTCCTCGTGCTTGCCAGCAAATATGTCGTGAAGTTTTGAGTTTACTTCTTTTTTAATCACAGGGATAGCATCTTTATTGTTTCTGAGAAACATGCAAGGGTGATTGTTTCTTCCGGTCATTATGCTTATTTTTAGTTTCTTGCCATCATCCTTGAGCACATATTTTTCCTCAGCATAATCTCTTTTGTATTGCCTTTGAAGATTTTTTCCCGGAACAACAATGGAGGTTTTTCCGAGCTGCTTCGCGAGGTTCAATGCTATTGCGCTTTTTCCTGTGCCGCATGCTCCGTGTACGAAAATTATCTTTTTGCCCTCTTCAATTTGCTTCAGAACATCATTAACTATGTCTTCCTGGGTTTTGTTATTCGAGAAAACTAGGGGCTCCAAAAATTTCTTCTCTTTGTAAAGTGACCAGGACATCAAAAGAAAAATTGGCCGGGCATTATAAAGTTTGTCAATATTTGGGGTCTCCCAGGTCTCCGGGAACGTGCTTTATTATGAACCTCGTTATCCATACAGCCAGGAAGTACCCTATGACTACCCCGACGATGAGCACTATCCAAGGATAAATTCCAAGAGGGACTATTCCAAAGTATTTTCCTACAGGGGAATAAAGCAAAACAATTTGCAGCGCAACAGACATCAGCAGTGCGCCTAGAAGGAACTTGTTTGCGAACCAGCTCAGGCCGTCGTAGGCCCGTATTGTGGCGACTCTCACGAACTCATAAAGCACAAATCCTGTGAAGAGGGCGGTTCTCGCAGTAGTCGTTCCCAGCGGAAGAAGTATGAAGAATGTCGCAAGCAAAATTATCGTTTTCTTTGTCCCTATAATCCCCATTATCCATTTCAACTGCTTGTTTATCAGAGGGTCTCCTTTCTTCCTTGGCGGCCTTTCCAGGATGTCGGGGCTTGCAGGGTCGACGCCGAGCGCTATCGCAGGGATTCCATCTGTGAGGAGATTTATCCAGAGAAGCTGTACTGGGAGCATTATTGGGCCTCCAAGATTGAGGAATATGGTAGCAAAGAATATGACCATGACCTCTGCAAGATTTGTCGTGAAAAGATAATTGATAAATTTCCTTATGTTCTCAAATATTCTTCTTCCTTCTTTTATTGCGGCCACAATAGTCACAAAATCATCGTTGAGAAGAATTATATCGCTTGCCTGTTTAGCGACTTCCGTGCCGTTGATTCCCATCGCAATCCCTACATCTGCTTTCTTTAGCGCCAGCGCATCATTGACCCCGTCCCCCGTCATTGCAACCCTGAATTCTTTCTGAAGAAGATTAAGTATCCTAAGTTTATGTGTGGGAGAAACTCGCGCAAAAATATTGCAGCCGTCGTAAAGCCTTTTCTCCAACTCTTTATCGCTTAATTTGTCAATCTGCCCTCCGAGAATAAAGCCCTTGGTCGTAAGCCCTATCTCTTTTGCAATCGTCTGTGCTGTAAGGGGATTGTCTCCTGTGAGCATTATGACCCTTATTCCTGCAGTGTAGCATTTGCTTACTGCTTCCTTGACTCCTTTCCTCGGGGGATCCAACATCGCCTGAAGCCCAACCCAAACAAGTTTGCTTTCAGAATAATGTTTTTCATGGTCAAATTTCCTGTACGCAAATCCAAGAACCCTCAGGCCATTAGAAGCCATCTCTTTGTTTTTCTCAAGAAGATCGGCCTTTGCCTTTTCAGTAAGCCTTGTAGTTCTTCCGTTTATGAGAATCCTGTCGCATTTTTTCACGAGAATTTCAGGCGCGCCTTTTGTGAGCATTACCTTGTCGTCTTTTATCTTATAGACAACACTCATCATTTTCCTTGTCGAAGAAAAAGGAATTTCATACACTTCCTCGTATGTTTTTTTCAGTTTTTCACTTGAGAATCCGTGGGCCTCTGACATCTCGCTCAATGCTATTTCTGTAGGGTCGCCCTGTAGTATACTTTTCCGCCCCTTGTTGATGAGATGAGAACGATTGCACAATGCTCCTATAAGAAAAAGATTCTGGAGATTCTTGGATTCTTTCCCTGGTATTTTCCCAGCATAATAAAATTTGTTGTTCGCATATATTTTGTTGACTTTCATAGAATTCTCTGTTATGGTCCCCGTCTTGTCCGTGCAGATGATATCTACAGCTCCGACGGATTCGGTCACGGAAAGTTTTCTTATGACGGCCTTGTGCCTTCCCATCGTCTTTGCGCCGATAGCGAGGCTGAGCGTTATGACCGCAGGAAGTCCTTCAGGCATTGCAGCAACAGCGAGTGCGATTGCAGTTAGCAAAGAAGTCATAAAATCATATCTCAAGAGCCCTATCACACCCACAATCACAGTTATCCCTATTATGACCCATGATATTTTCTTACTGAACTTGCTTATCTCATCCTCAAAAGGAGTCTTCCCTTCCTTTATTTTTTGCAGTTTGCCCGCAATCTTTCCAACCTTCGTATCCATCCCTGTTGTTTTCACAAGAGCGACAGCGTTTCCATCGACTACGTAAGTGTTCATAAAAATTATATCCTTCAACTTTTTCATTACCGCATCTGATTCTCCCGTCAGCGGAGCTTCATTTATCGCAAGGTTATTTGCCCTTATGACCTGTGCATCCGCAGGAACTACATCTCCCTCTTCGAGAACCACGATGTCCCCTGGAACAATGTTTGTGCTTGGAATCTCTATCTCGTGACCGTTTCTTATGACAGTGGATTTCGAGGCCGCCATCTTTTGAAGAGCCTCCATCGTCCTTTCCGATTTGTAATCCTGGAAGAATCCGACGACACCAGAAATTATTACAATCGCGCCTATAAGAATGGGATCCACCAAGTTTGGAGACTGCCCCGGAAGAAACCCTACGACAAGAGAGATAATCGCAGCAATAATCAGGATTATTATCAAAGGAGAGGTGAATTGTTCTATGAATATTTTGGCAACGCTTTTTTTCTCGGTCTTTTTGAATTCGTTCGTTCCGTATTTTTTTAGCAGTTGCGCAGCCTCAGTACTGGTAAGCCCCTTCTCCCCTGCATCAACAGGCGTTTCTCCTGCCGCCCGTGTTTCGACCTTCCTTTCTTTTTCTTCACTATTCTTTACTTTCCCTTTAGCCATTTATTTTATCTGCCCTTTTTTTAGATACTTCTTCCATCTCACGATAAGATTTGCGAATAATACAGGGACCAAGAACTTGAAGACTATGCTGGTCGCCACGATGACTGAATAAAGTTTGCTTCCTATGAGCCCGCTGTCGAAAAGGATTTTTATTACTATAATGCTCGTGCTGAACCTTACGGAAAGCCCTATTCCCGTGAGTATGGACTGCCGTCCTCCAAGTTTCTTTCTCCCGACAAGATATGTCGAGATTACTTTTACCGCGCCGGTGAGGGCAGCCAATGCGATTACTATGAAGAATGATGCGAACACGTAAGATATATTGAGCTCTACTCCTACCGAAAGGAAAAATATCGGCCCGAAGAATCCATAACAAAGCATTCTTATGACTTTCTCGAAAAGATCTTTTCTCTCTTGAGGGATAATGCTTCTTATTCCCACTCCCGCAAGTATTGCTCCGAATGTGGCCGCATCCCCGTATTGCCCTATCCCCACAAAGAGGAAGAGGATTCCCATTATTACTATGAAGATTGTGTTGACCGAGCCGAACTTTATGTTCTTTATTTTATGGACTATGAACGTTACTGCTACGAGAACCGCAAAGATGAGGACAATATTCAGCACGTTTGGAAGACTTGAAGCCGCCTTTGCTGACCTGAGGCCTATGATGACTCCTGCGACAAGTATCGTGCCTATTTCCATGATGTCGTCGAATGTCCCGATCCCTATTATCATCTGGCCGAGATGTGAATTGACCATCTTGAACTCGTCAAGGATAGGAATTAGGATTGCCTCTCCGACGGTTGCGAACGATACTGCGACAAGTATTGCAATTCCCCAGCTTGTGCCGAAAACATAATGTATCAGTATCGAGCTGAAAAGAGCCTCCGAAAGCTCTATGAAAAGCATTGATTTGAATATGAATCCCAGATTGTTTATTATCTCTTTTATGTCAAGTTCATATCCGATGAGAAAAAGAAGAAAGTACATTCCAAGATTTGCAAGGAATGAGAAGGTGTTGCTTGAGGTTATTGAAGAAAAAGGATTCCATGCAGAAAGTATTACACCGACGAGAAGAGCGCCAAAAATCTTTGGTATTCTTATTTTATCTAGGAGCCAGCCGACAGTTATCACTGAAGCAAAAATTCCCGTTATAAAAATGAACAAATTTACATCAACCATCTCTTTTCGCCTTCTACTAAAAATCTAAGAGATGTTTCCTTTTAAAACTTAAGAATTGTGTGTAAAAGCCTGTGGAGGGATTTGAACCCCCGACCCCTTGCTTTTTCTGTAACACGAAACGTACGAAGCAAGTGCTCTGCCACTGAGCTACACAGGCATTATGTTTGTGTAGCGTTAAAACGGTTTAAACACTTTTCTACCATTGTAGTTTCTTTTCTAAAAGAAACCCATGAGCTACACAGGCTTGACAAAATTAAAAAATACTATTATAAAAAGTTGACGTTTTGGCTAGCGAAATGTTT